>JBGQGS010000111.1:0-7910 GCA_041497555.1 Candidatus Dormibacteraceae bacterium
GTCACCGCATGTTCGCCTGACGAGATCCCGCACGAAGTGCGATTCGACGCCATCTACTCGAATCCGCCCGTCCGGGTCGGCAAGGCCGCGCTCCACGAGCTCCTCGTGACGTGGCTGCGTCGCCTGCAGCCGGGCGGACACGCCTACCTGGTGGTTCAACGCAATCTCGGGTCGGATTCGCTGGCCGCGTGGCTGGCGGCTCAGGGCTACGCGGTCCAACGGCTCAAGTCGAAGAAGGGCTACCGCATCCTGCAGGTGGCCGGGCCCGAGTCTTAATAGGCTGGGTTGACGTCGGAATTTTCGGCCTCTAAGGTGGCCGGAGGTGAGCCGGCGGGGGAGGGACCGGCCAGGAGGAAGGGAGGACCCGAAGCCCGGGCTACGACCCAGCCGCCGGGCCCGACAGCCCCGGCTACGTCTCTCCCGCAAAGTGGCACGCCGCCAACTGGTCTCGCTGGCCGTGCGGCTCGAGCATCGGCGCCTGCTCGGAACAGATCCCAGGCACGCGCGCGATCGGGCACCGCGTGTGGAACCGGCATCCCGACGGCGGGTTGACCGGCGACGGGACCTCGCCCTTCAAGGTGATGGGCGCCCGCCCCCGCTCGACGACCGGATCCGGCACGGGGATCGAGCTCAACAACGCCCTCGAGTACGGATGCTGAGGGTGATCGTAGATGTCGTTCCGGCCTGCCGTTTCCACAAGCTTGCCCAGATACATCACCGCGATCCGGTCGGACAGGTGCCTCACCACCGCCAGGTCATGGGCAATGAACAGGTACGTAAGGTTGAACTCCCGCTGAAGGTCCTGCAGCAGGTTGATGATCTGCGCCTGGATCGATACGTCGAGCGCCGATACCGCCTCATCGCACACGATGAACGACGGGTTCACTGCGAGCGCCCGCGCAATGCCGATGCGCTGCCGCTGGCCGCCGGAGAACTCATGCGGGTAGCGATTTGTGAAGTTGGGGTTGAGGCCGACCAGCCGCAACAGCTCCTGGACCCGCCGCTGCCGCTCCTTGCCGTTGCCGACGTGGAAGTTGTCCAGCGGCTCCTGGATGATGTCGCCCACCGTCATCCGGGGGTCAAGCGACGCGAATGGGTCCTGGAAGATCATCTGCATCTTCCGGCGGACACGCCGCAGTCTCGCGCCCCGCATCTGGGTGATCTCCTGGCCCTCGAGGATGATCTTGCCCCCGGTCACCGGCAGAAGGGCGGTGATCAGGCGCGCGAGGGTCGACTTCCCGCACCCAGATTCGCCGACCAACCCGAGGGCCTCACCGCGCCGAATCTCGAAGCTGACGCCGTCCACGGCCCGGACGGCAAGGCCGCCGAAGCCGGCGATCGGGAAGTGCTTGTAGACGTCCTGCACGCGCAGAATGACCGGGTCGACCTTGGCCGCCGTCTGCGGCGTCTTCTCAGCTGTCTGCATCAGCTGCTGGCGTCGCCGCCGACATCGGCCACGGGCGTCTTCAATTTCTGAGCTGCGTCGACCGAAATCGCACTCGACTTGGCCGCGGCGATGTCTTGCTCCTTGACGTTGCGCATGAGGACCCAGCAGCGCGCGACCTGGTTGACGTCGACCTCACCCAAGGGCGGTTCCTCTACCTTGCAGCGCTCGATGACGAACGGGCAGCGTGGGTGGAACTTGCATCCAGGGGGCGGGTTCGAGAGGTCGGGGGGCAGACCCTTGATGCTGACCAAACGGTCCTTGCGCGCCTCGTCGACGCGCGGCACCGAGCGCAGCAGCGACCACGTGTAAGGGTGCTGTGGGCTCTTGAAGATCTGCTCTACAGGCCCTTCTTCAACGACCCTGCCCGCGTACATGACGATGACCCGCTGGCACAGGCTAGCGACCAGCGCCATGTTGTGCGTGATGAGCATCATCGCGGTGCCCAGCTCCTGGTTCAGGCTCTTCATGAGCTCGATGATCTGCGCCTGCACCGTCACGTCCAGGGCGGTGGTGGGTTCGTCAGCGATCAGAAGCGCGGGCTCGTTGGCCAGTCCCATCGCGATCATCGCGCGCTGTCGCATACCGCCCGAGAACTGGTGGGGATAGTCGTTCACGCGACGCTCGGGGGCGGGCACCCGCACCCGCTTCAACAGCTCGACCACCCGTGTCTTGGCCTGCTGGGCCGAGAAGCGCTTGTGCGCTGTCATCGCTTCCTCGATCTGGAAGCCGATCTTGGTCACCGGATTCAGCGAGGTCATGGGGTCCTGAAAGATCATCGAGACATCGTTGCCCCGGAAGTCCTTGACCTCTTCGTCGTCCATCTTCGCCACGTCCTCGCCGCGGAAAAGGATCCGACCACTGATGATCTTTCCCGGGTCCGGAACGAGGCGCAGGATCGAAAGCGCGGTGATCGTCTTGCCGCAGCCGGACTCTCCGACCACCCCGAGCGTCTCGCCGGCATCAATGTGCAGGCTTACCCCGTCGACGGCGCGCACCACACCCCGCGAGGTGAAGAACTGCGTATGTAGATCTTCGACCTGAAGCAGAGTCTGTGCCACCTAGCTGAGAACTCTAAGTGAATTTAGCGGCGCATGCGGGGGTCGAGCGCGTCGCGCAAGCCGTCGCCGATGAAGGTGAAGGTCAGCAGGGTGAAGCCGATGGCGATGGCCGGGAAGACAACCGACGTCGGGTTGGCGTAAACCGCCTCATAACCGTCGAACACCATCTGTCCCCAGGTTGCAGTCGGGGGTTGGATGCCCACGCCGAGGAAGCTCAGCACGGCCTCCAGGAAGATCGCCTGGGGGATGCCGAAGGTCAGGGTGACGATGATCGGACCAAGGGAGTTGGGAAGCAGGTGCTTGACGATGAGCTTCAGTGGTGGGGAGCCCGACGAGCGAGCGGCCTCGATGAACTCTTTCTCCTTGATCGAGAGGACTTGCCCGCGGACGAGTCGGGCCAGGCCAACCCAGTTGACCATGGCGATGGCACCGAAGATCGTGAGCAGGCTCGGTCCGAATACCGACACGACCACGAGGACGAAAAGCAGGTCTGGAAATGCATACCAGATGTCGGTGAAACGCATGAGGATGTTGTCGATGCGGCCGCCGGCATAGCCGGCTGCCAGACCGATGGCAAGGCCGATCGGCAAGATGATGCCCTGGACGAGGATGCCCACCGAGAGTGAGATCCTGCTCCCAAACATGAGGCGGCTCAGGGTGTCGCGGCCGAGCTGGTCTGACCCGAGCAAAAAGCCCGCCTGGCCGGGTCCCAATTCGATATTTGCGACGTCTTGTTTGAGCGGGTCGTGGATGATGCCGAAGTGCACGAGCAGCGGCGAGAGAAACGCGATCAGGACAAGAAATATGACCAGACCCGCACCGAGGACCGCCAGGCGGTTGCGTCGGAAGCGCTGCCATGCATCCGTCCACAGGCCGATTTGCTTCTCAGCAACTTCCCAATCGGCCATCTGGTCGATTGCGACGGCAGGCAGCGCCACCTAGGTCAGCCTCACACGAGGGTCGATGAACACGTAGGCCACATCGACCACCAGGTTGGCGACGGCGATGATCACCGAGAACAGCACCGTAGTGCCCAGGATCATCGGGTAGTCGCGTGACTCGATGGCAACCACGAATGCACGTCCGATGCCCGGGATGCTGAACACGGTCTCCACGATCACCGAACCGGTGACAAGGAACGCGAACGTCGGACCGAGCGTGGTGACGACCGGGATGAGCGAGTTCTTCAGGATGTGCCGCACGACCACCAGGCGCTCTGAGAGCCCTTTGGCCCAAGCGGTACGAACAAAGTCCTGACGGATGGTGTCCAGCGTGCTGGCACGCGTAAGGCGGGCGGTATACGCGATTGGCAGCAACGCGAGTGTGATCACAGGCATGACCAGATGGTCATCGAGCGCGAAACCGGCTGCAGGAAGAAAGAAATTGCCGCCTGTAGCCTTGTAGGTCAGAACAGAGAACGCGACTACCATCAGAGCTCCAACCACGAAGTTCGGGAACGACGCGGCGAAAGTGGCGAAGCCCATCGTGATGTAGTCGATGCGGCTGTTCTGCCGCAGCGCGGCGAGCACTCCGAGGCCAATCCCAACCGGAACGATCAAGAGGAACGCAAGAAGGCCGATGGTGGCGGTGTACGGCCAGCCGCTGGCGATCAGGCTGGTCACCGTCTTACCTTCGTATTGGTAGGACAGACCGAAGTCGAAGTGGACGACATTGACCAGGTAGAGCCAGAACTGCTCATACACCGGCTTGTCCAGGCCATACCTGATGTTCAGGTTGTTGACTACGGTTTGGGACAGCTGACGCCCCCCGCTCTTGTCCCACGGGCTGCCCGGGGCGAGATGCATGAGCGTGAATGTGATCAGGATCACGAAGAAGACGACGGGCAACATCCACAGAATGCGTTTGACGATGAAGATCGCGAGGCTGCCGGCGCGGCTGTCGGTCAGTGACGCCACCCGGGACGGCAGTAGGGCGCCCCGCTTGGGGCGCCCTGCGATTACTGCCAAATGAACTCCTAGTGCTGAGTGATGTAGGCGGTGTTCCAGCGAGGGTCGCCGGGCAGGTTCTGGTCGTCGCCGGACGTAATGGTCAATCCGCCCACGTAGGGCTTGATTAGATCATATTCGTACGTCTGGAACATGAACCCGACCACGGCCTGGTCGATCAGCATCTTTTGCGCGGTCAAGTAGTCCTTGTTGCGCTGGGCCTGGTCGAGCTCCGTGTCGGCCTTGTTGACCAAAGCGTCGTAGCCGGCAATGGTCGCGCAGCCCCAGTTGAGGTTGTGGCAAGCCCCGGTAAGGAAGATGTCGTACCAGTCCTGCTGGTCCGGGTAGTCGCCGATCCACCCATCCAGGCCGTAGATGTCGTACTGGCCTTTGCGGATGCGACTGGTGACGGTCTTGCTGTCGATTACATCCAGCTGGATGCTCGTGCCGAGGTTAGTGTTGAACTGGTCGACGAGAAACTGATTGATCGTCTTGCTCCCGGTGGAGTTACGGGTCAGCAGCTTCAATTTGCTCAGGTCAGCGACCGACACTCCGGCTTTCGTGAGTAGCGCTTTGGCCGCTGCCGGGTCGAAGCTCTGGGCGTTGTCGGACGCGTCGTAGCCGCTCATGCCCTTGGGGACGAGCGAGCCCATGGCAGCTCCGTTACCGTGTTCGAGGTCGTTGACGAGCTTGTCGCGATCGATGGCCTTGGACAGCGCCATACGGACGTCGGCCTTGTCCAGCGGAGCCTTTTGAGAGTTGTAGGAAATCCAGTAGTTGCTGAGCGTGGGTATCAGTTTCGCCTGCTTGCTGAGCACCGGGTCAGCGCGAACCACGGTCACGTCGGCAAGTGGGACACCGATGATGTCAAGGGCGCCGGTCTGGTACTGGGAGAACGCGGTGTTTCCGTCTGCGATTTCGTAGAGGATGACCTTCTGCAGCTTGGGCGCCCCGCCCCAATAGTTGGTGTTGGGAACGAGTGTGACGTGGTCCTTGGCCGCAATCTCAGAGATCTTGAACGGCCCGTTGCCGATGATCGTGGCTGCGTTGTTGGCCCACGTAAATGCCTTGGTCGTGTCGGTGGACGCGAACGACCCGCCGGCAGCAGACTCAACCACATCCTTGCGGAGAGGAATGCCCATCCACAGGGTGGCAACCCACTTGAAGTAGGCTGCCGGGTGCTGAAGCTTGATCACGAACGTGTTGGCGTCGGGCGCGGAGAGGCCGAGTCCCGACAGGAAGCTGTCGATCGCGCTGGCGCTCGACACGTCGACGCTACCGTAGTCCTGCGCGCCGGCGATAGTGCCGTCGAAGAACGGGTCGACGTAACCGGCAGCCAGCGCCGGGTTCAGGAGGTGCTGAAAGCCATAGACCCAGTCGCTTGCGGTCACCGGCTTACCGTCGCTCCACTTCGCGTTCGGCTGAAGGTGGAACGTGTATGTCAGTCCGTCTGACGAGACGTCGTAACTCTTCGCTCCGCCGCCTTGAGTATCGCTCAGGTCCGCCTTTGACTTGAGCAGCGACTCGAACGTGTTGCGGCCGACGGCCGCCTCATACGTGTATGTCTGTTGAGTGGGGTCGAAGCTGTTCGGCTCGACACCGTTGTTGGCGCGGAGGATCTGCTGGTCGGACGGCGCAAGGTTCTCGCTGACGGTAGTTGATCCGCCGCAGGCGGACACCACAAACAACCCTGCGCTCGCGAGCGAGATCGCTCGGAAGCGGCTACCTAATCGCATACGCGTCTTACCTCTCAGTTCTGATCCTGCGGCCTTCTTCCCGGCAGCCGTCCGGGGCGAGAGTGCGCCGGCAGCAGGTCTTACTCACACGGCCTCTTCGGCCTAAACGAATTCTGGTGGGCTTCGGCGTGCAGTGTCAAGTTTCCGCCACCCCCACCTGGCCGAACGACTGTTCGAAAGCAACGAATTAGTGCGGCGCGATCGAGATTTGCGTCGGATCAAGCGCTCCAGGCCATTCCTCAACCGGCGACGTCCTGATGCCCCGAACATATTGTCGCACGAGATGCCAGCTGACTGTTTGGGCGAGAAAGGCCACCGGTGCGTCACCCACCAGCATCTGCTGGGCCTGCTGATACTCCTGGTCGCGGCGCGCGGCTTGCGTGTCGGTTCTCGCGACCCGCACAAAGTTGTCGTACTGCTGGTTCTGATAGAAGGCGACGTTGTTCGAGCTGGTCGTCACGAAGACGTCATACCAATCCGCCGGGTCCGGATAATCGGCGCTCCAGCCGGTCGGGCCGGCGAGCTGGAAGTCGCCGCTGCTGAGGTTCGAGGCCAACGTGTTCGTGTCGAGACCCTGCAAGGTGATGTCGATGCCGAGGTTGGTCTTCAGCTGGTCGTGGATGAACTTGGCCGTCGCCGTGCCGAAATCCGACGACTGGTCGTAGGAGAATCTCAGTGACGCGAGCTGCGCCCCGGACAGACCCGAGGCCGCGAGGGACGCTCGCGCCTGCGCCACGTCGAACTTCTGCGCGGAAAGGTTTGACGCATACCCGTGCATGCCATTGGGAATGAACGTTTCTGCCGCCATGCCCTGGCCCTGAAAGATCTGGGCCACGAAGGCATTGCGGTCGATGGCCTGCGCGATCGCCAGTCGGAGCTTGGCGTTGCTGGTCGGTGAGGCGTCGAGGCGAAAGACCAGCCAGAACACCGTGAGGTCCGGCGTCTTGACCAGGTCTTGCTTGAGGCTCGAGTCGCCGGCTACGCTCGCCGCCTGCGCCGGCTGCACGGAGATCTCGTCCAGCCCACCGTTCTTGTACTTGGTCAACGCCACAGCGCCGTCGTTCACCACCTCGAACTTGATCGAGGTCAGCGTTGGCTTCGCTGCCCAGTAGTGCGGGTTCGGAACGACGGTGATGTGGTCGTTGGGAACCATCTCGGTGACCTTGAAGGGTCCGTTGGTGACCAGCGTGTCGGGGCTGCCTGCCCACCTATCGCCATTCTTCTTGACGATGTCCTGCCGGATCGGCGCTGCGGCCGGCATCGCCGCGAGCCAGATGAATGCGGGGTCGGGCTGTGAAAGGGTCACCTGGAACGTGTCGTCGTCGAGTGCCTTCAATCCGAGCGTGGCCAGCGCGGCGTCGATGCTGGCCGCGTCGCGTTGCGGGTCCATGATCGAGACCTTGTCGCCGTTGAGGATGGTGTTGGAGAAGAACGGTCCCTCGGGAGAAGCAAGGCGGGGATCGATCAGGCGCTGCCACGCGTAGACAAAGTCCTGCGCCTTGACCGGGGTGCCGTCTGAATACGCGGCGCTGATCCGCAGGTGAAAGACGAAGACGCTGCCGCCGTTCGCGACGTCGTAGCTCTGCGCGGCAGCAGGCAGGACGCCGCTCAGGTCAGCGGATGGCTTCAGCAGCGGCTCGGAGATGGCGCGAAGAACGGCGGTCTCGTACGGGTACTGCGTCTGGCCGGGATCGAGCGAACCCGGTTGGTCTTCGAGCAGCAC
>JBGQGS010000112.1:0-7860 GCA_041497555.1 Candidatus Dormibacteraceae bacterium
ATGGGCGTGACGACGAGGGCGATGTTCGCCCCGGGAGCAAGCGCATGCGCCCATTCAACGTCGAGCGTCGTCTCGTAGGCCCAGCCGATCTCGGTCTGGACGTTCTTGTTGTGGAAGGCGACCGGGCTCCCCACGTTTGCGTAGTTCAGAACGACGTGCCCTTCCGGCTCGTAGACCTTGAAGGACGGCGGGTCGGGCAGGCCGTACTCCGCGTCGAACGTCTTCAGGTCGGCTTGAATCGTCGGGCTGCCGAAGGCGTCGAAGATCACGATCGTCTGCCCGCGACCGGTGACGCCGCGGGCCAGCAGCGGAGCGACTCCATACTGGTTGCGGATGTCGTAGGGGTTGTAGCAGGTTCCGATGATGCCGAAGCTCGCCAGCCCCGCCGTGCAGTCCGCGCTCGTTGGCGGTTGTGCGGACTTCGCCTTGACGAAGGGTCCCACAATTTCGAGCGGAGCCACGTCAACCGAGCTTGTCGCCGACGCGGCCATTACAGCCGACGTCGACGCCGTAAACACCAGCGACGCGGCCGCGAGCACAAGCAGACTTACCTTAAATGGCTTCATCTCAACCGCCTCCACTGCCGACCACCGACGCACCCAGGAACCGAGTATAAGGTGTGGCGGCGTGTATCTATTTGCCAGGTTGAGGTCGCGGCCAGACTCGGTCCCACGGTCAATTGGGATCGCTAACGGGAGGGCACTCAGCCTTCCTTACCTGCGGCACCCGGGGCACCGCCGCGCAACGAAATCGGACATCCTGAAAACCGGCCATTCACAGGAGATCCGGTTGCCACACGGTTTGTCACAAGCTGCGCTCCCGGGCGCGCTTGGGCTCGAATGCCATGGCGCCAGGTTCAGTCTTTGTTCGAATTGGTTGGAGGGCTTGGTGGGTTCGGCTCGTCGCTGCGAAGCGACTTCCGGAAATCCGAGATCCCGCGTCCCAGCGCCCCGCCGATGCTGGGCAAACGTCCCACGCCGAAGATGATCAAGACGACCACAAGCAGCGCCACGGCCCACAGCGGATGGAGTCCAAAGGGCATTGTCTACTCGGTGCCAGTATGAACTCGGGCGGGCGAATACACCACTCAAGGCCGCTCGGAGCCGGCTAGGGATCGATCACACGTCTTCGACCCCAGTATCTGATTCCGGTGCCTTGCCGCCTCAATCCCTTCTGACACACTGGCGTCGTGCGCGGTTTCGCATTTGGTCTGATCTTGATCGTGGGCCTTGTCCTGACCATCCTTTCTTTGCGGCCCGGCGGCATCCGGCGGCAGCTCCGTTTTGCCGCCCGCCGCCTTCGCATCATGCTCATCCTCGGCGGCATCTTCTTGATGGGCTCGTCGATCATCCGACTCCTCTTCCCCGACGGAGCGGTGGCGGATTACGGACCGCCTGCCATCGCGATCGTCCTGGCAGCCGTTTTCCTTGTGCTCGGTCGCGACCCGGCTACAACCGATCCAGAATCTTCGCAGCCTTCTCCAAGGCTTTAGGGTCGATCTCACCGTACGGATCCGGCGAGAGGGAGAGGATCACGTGACATCACTCCGTTCCAGGCGATCGGCTTTTGGCAGGATCAGGATGGCAAATTCGTCGATGTAAGCTCGAGGGCAAACCTTTTCGGACTCTGAGGCAACGCGCCGTCACCACGGGACGGTTGCTACATCGGTTGCTACACCGTGGCTATGGACGATCCAATCCGACGGGTGAGCATGCCTCAGAGGCCCCTGACGGCGCTACATCTCCGGCATCGGCACGCTGCCCTGGGCGCTCTTTTCCGGTATCTCGGCGACAATGGCCTCCGTGGTGAGGACCATAGCCGCGATCGAAGCCGCGTTCTGCAGCGCTGAGCGAGTCACCTTGGCCGGGTCGACAATGCCGGCCTCGAACATATCGACGAAGCGGTCGGCTAGCGCATCGTAGCCACCTCCAGGCTTCATCGCGCGGACCTGCTCGAGGATCAACGAGCCCTCCTTGCCTCCATTCGCGCAGATCTGCCTGAGCGGCTCCTCAAGCGCCTTCTCAACGATTCGCAACCCTGTCAGAGGGTCCCCGGCAAGGCCAAGTCCGTCCTTCAACACTGCTTGCGCCCGGACCAGCACAGTGCCGCCGCCGCTCACGATTCCTTCTTCTACCGCGGCCTTGGTCGCCAGGATGGCGTCCTCGATGCGGTGCTTTTTCTCCTTCTGCTCGACCTCTGTTGCGGCTCCGACCTTGATCACGGCGACGCCGCCGGCGAGCTTGGCCAGCCGCTCCTGCAGCTTCTCCCTGTCGAAGTCGGACGTGGTCTCCTCGATCTGAGCCTTGATCGCTTTGATTCGGGCCTGGATCGCCTCCGGCTTGCCGGCGCCCTCGACGATGGTGGTGTCGTCCTTGTTGACGGTCACCCGGCGCGCCTTGCCCAGCTGCTCAACTTTGGCCTGGTCGAGCTTGAGGCCGAGGTCTTCGCTGATGACCTGGCCGCCGGTCACGATCGCCATGTCCTCGAGCATCGCCTTGCGCCGTTCACCGAATCCGGGCGCCTTCACGGCGACCGCGGTAAACGTGCCCCGAAGCTTGTTGACGATGAGCGTCGCGAGCGCCTCGCCCTCGACGTCCTCGGCGACGATCAGAAGCGGCTTGCCCTGCTGAATGATCCTCTCGAGCATCGGCAAGACGTCAGCGATGGCTGTGATCTTCCGATCAGTAATAAGGATGAGCGGTTCTTCCAACACCGCCTCCATGCGGTCCGTGTTCGTGACGAAGTAGGCGGAGATGTAGCCGCGGTCGAATTGCATGCCCTCGACCACCTCGAGGTCAGTGGTCATGGCCTGGTTGTCCTCGACGGTGATGACGCCGTCCTTGCCCACCTTGTCGATCGCGTCCGCAATGAGGTTGCCGATCGTTCGGTCCGCCGACGAGATACCGGCCACATGCGCGATGTCGTCATGCCCCTTGATCGGCACCGACAACCTCTTGATCTCCGCCACGACTGCCTCGACGGCCTTCTCGATACCGGTCTTCATCTGCATCGGGTTGGAACCCGCAGCCAGGTTGCGAAAACCCTCATTGATCATCTTCTGGGCGAGGAGCGTCGCCGTGGTGGTGCCGTCCCCAGCCACGTCGTTGGTCTTGGTCGCCACTTCGCGCAGCAGCTGCGCGCCCACGTTGTCCCAGGGGTCGTCAAGGTCAATCTCCTTGGCGATCGTCACACCGTCGTTGATCACCAGGGGAAGTCCGAACTTTCGCTCCAGGACCACGTTGCGTCCCTTGGGACCCAGGGTGATGCGAACGGCGTTCGCAAGCACGTCCATGCCCCGTTTGAGGGCCTCTCTAGCTTCCACGTCAAACAGCACTGCCTTCGCCATCGTCAACTCCTCCGTGGCTCAGCCTGGCAGGGAGGGCAATCGGCGCCCAGGGTCGATCGGCCCGGCCATGGCGGCCCCATCGTCACAGCTTGCTCCGGCCCCTAGGCCTCGATCGTTCTCGCCCAGGGCACTCGCATCGAGGATTTGCAGCCGCGCGCAGGGCTGTCGAACCTATCGCGAGGGGCCCTTGGGCCCTTTTCGCCACGCAAGCAGCGCGCGACCCTGGCCGTGATGGCAGTGACCACGATTGCGCGGCCCCGCACCTGGTCGGTGACGCCGAACCTGGTCGACTACGAGGCGACGTGCGCCGCCTTCACCTGGGAGGCGGCGGCAAGGGAGCTGGACGGGCTGCCCCATGGCCGCGGGCTGAACATCGCCCACGAAGCCGTGGACCGGCACGCATCGGGTCCGCATCAAGACCGGGTCGCCATCCGCTGGCTCGGCAAGGCCGGGGAGCAGAAAGACCTCACCTACGGCGAGCTCCGCGAGCTGACCAATCGGTTCGCCAACATCTTGCGCGGGCTGGGTGTCGGCAAGGGCGAGCGAGTTTTCATACTGGCTGGTCGCATCCCGGAGCTTTACGTCTCGGTTCTCGGCACCCTCAAGAGCACATGCGTCGCCAGCCCACTCTTCTCAGCCTTCGGACCCGACCCGATCCGGCAGCGCCTGGAAATCGGCGATGGTCGCGTGCTCGTGACCACCGAGGCGATCTACCGTCGCAAGGTGGCATCGATTCGCGAGTCGCTGCCCGAGCTCAAACACGTCCTGCTGGTCGGTGAGACCGGGAGCACGGACATACCAGGGACACTCGACCTGCGGCAGCTCATGGCGCAGGCATCCACAGAGTTCGAGATCCCGCCCACCGCGCCGGAGGATATGGCGCTGCTTCACTTCACCAGCGGCACCACGGGCACGCCGAAAGGCGCCGTGCATGTGCACCAGGCGGTGGTCGCTCATCATGCCACCGGTAAGTACGCGCTCGACCTGCACGACTCGGACGTGTTCTGGTGCACGGCCGATCCAGGCTGGGTGACCGGCACCTCCTACGGCATCATCTCGCCTCTCGTCCACGGTGTCACCAGCGTCGTGGACGAGGCCGAATTCGACGCCGAGCGCTGGTATGGCGTCCTGCGCGACCACAAGGTCACGATCTGGTACACGGCCCCGACCGCAGTCCGGATGATGATGAAGGTCGGGGCCGACGTCGCCCGCCACTACGACCTGTCCTCGCTTCGCTTCATCGCCAGCGTTGGCGAGCCCCTGAATCCCGAAGCCGTGACCTGGGGCGAGGAGGCCTTCGGACTTCCCATCCACGACAACTGGTGGCAGACGGAGACCGGCGGAATCATGATCGCCAACTACCCGGCCATGGACATCCGGCCCGGCTCCATGGGCCGCCCACTGCCCGGCATCGAGGCGTCAGTCGTCAAGAGAGATGCACTCGGCCGCCTGCGAACGCGCTCGGGCAATGCGGTGGAAGCCCGCGCGGGCGAGATCGGCGAGCTCGCGCTCCGGCCTGGCTGGCCCTCCATGTTCCGCGGTTACCTTCACATGGAAAAGCGCTATCGCCGCTGCTTCCGCGGCGGCTGGTATTTGTCCGGCGACCTCGCGCGGCGCGACGCTGACGGCTACTTCTGGTTCGTCGGCCGTGCCGACGACGTGATCAAGAGCGGCGGGCACCTGATCGGCCCGTTCGAGGTCGAGAGCGCCCTGCTCGAGCACCCGGCGGTGGTCGAGGCGGGAGTCATCGGCAAGCCGGACCCGGTGGTTGGCGAGACGGTGAAGGCGTTCGTCTCCTTGCGCGCCGGCTACGAACCCAGCGAAGACCTGCGGCTGGAACTGCTCGGCTTCGGGCGCCAGCGATTGGGCGCGGCGGTCGCGCCGCGTGAGATCGAGTTCGACCAGAACCTTCCCAAGACGCGCAGCGGCAAGATCATGCGCCGCCTGCTCAAAGCCCGCGAGCTGGGTCAGCCGACTGGCGACACCTCGACGCTGGAGACCGCGCGATGAGCGAAGCGCCCGCTGCCGCCAGCACCGGACTGGAGCGGGAGCGCGAACGGCGCCTTCTGTATCAGATGCTGCTCATCCGGCGCTTCGAGGAGAAATGCGCCGAGCTCTACAGTGCGGGCACGATCCGCGGCTTCGTGCACCTCTACGTTGGAGAGGAGGCCGTGGCTGCCGGCGTGATGGAAGCGATCACTTCGAGCGACAACGTCGTCGCCACGTACCGCGAGCACGGCCACGCGCTTGTCCGCGGCATCTCGCCCGGTTCGATCATGGCCGAGATGTACGGCAAGGTGGAGGGCTGCAGCCGTGGTCGCGGCGGGTCCATGCACATCTTCGACGCCGCCAAGCGCTTCTACGGCGGCAACGCCATCGTGGGCGGAGGCCTGCCGATCGCGGTCGGCCTGGCGCTGGCCAGCAAGTTGCGCGGCGAAGAGAGGCTGACCGCCTGCTTCTTCGGCGAAGGCGCGGTCGCAGAGGGCGTCTTCCACGAGTCCATCAACCTGGCCGCCCTGTGGAAGCTGCCTGTGCTGTTCTGCTGCGAGAACAACCTATATGCGATGGGCACGGCCCTGGAGAGGTCAGAATCCGAGACCAACCTCGCCGCCAAGGCAGCCTCCTATCGCGTTCCGGCTCTGGTCGTCGACGGCATGGACGTGTTGGCGGTGGCCGAGGCTGCGCACGCCGCGGCGGATGCGGTCCGGTCCGGCCGCGGTCCGCAGTTCCTCGAGCTGCGCACATACCGGTTCCGCGCCCACTCGATGTACGACCCGGACCGATACCGCGACAAGGCGGAGATCGAGCGCTGGAAGCTGCGCGACCCCATCACCGTCTTCGCCGGACGCATGGAGTCGGAGGGAATCGTTCCCAAGGAGCGATTCGAGCGCATGGAGCGAGCGATCGAGCGAGCAATCGATCACGCGGTCGAGTTCGCGGAGGCGGGCGCGTGGGAACCGGTCGAAGACCTCACGCGCTTCGTCTACAGCGAGGCGCCACGATGAGCGTCGCCCCCGCGCCCGCCGTCGTTAAGACGACCTACCGCGAGGCGATGCGGGCCGCCATCCGCGAGGCTCTGCAGCGCGACGATCGCGTCTTTCTGATGGGCGAGGATGTCGGCCGATACGGGGGCTGCTTCGCGGTTAGCCTGGGCCTGCTCGAGGAGTTCGGCCCGGATCGGGTCCGCGACACACCGCTGTCGGAGTCGGCCTTTGTGGGCGCGGGCATCGGCGCCGCGCTCGGAGGCATGAGGCCGATCGTCGAGATCATGACCGTCAACTTCAGCCTGCTCGCCTTGGACCAGATCGTGAACAACGCGGCCACGATCCTGCACATGTCGGGCGGTCAGTTCAACATCCCGCTCGTCATCCGCATGACGACCGGTGCAGGTCGCCAGGTCGCGGCTCAGCACTCCCACAGCCTGGAGGGTTGGTACGCGCACATCCCCGGGATCAAGATCCTCGCGCCGGCGACGCTGGAGGACGCTCGCGGCATGCTGTGGCCCGCGCTGTGCGACCCCGACCCCGTGCTCATCTTCGAGCACGGCGGTCTCTACAACATGGAGGGTGAGCTTCCGGCGGAGGCCGTCCCTATCGACATCGTCCATGCGGTCGTGCGCAGGCAGGGTGAAGGGGTCAGCCTCATCACGTACGGCGGGATGCTCTTCAAGACGCTGCAGGCCGCGGAGGAGCTGGCCAAGTCAGGCATCTCGGCGGAGGTGGTCGACCTCCGCGTGCTGCGGCCGCTCGACACGGAGACGCTGCTGGCGTCGGTGCGCAAGACCCACCGGGCCCTGATCGTGGACGAAGCCTGGCGCAGCGGCGGCATCTCCGCCGAGATCAGCGCTCGGATCATGGAGGGGGCCTTCTACGAGCTCGACGCCCCCGTGGCCAGAGTCTGCGGAGTCGAGGTTCCGATGCCCTATCCGCGCCATCTCGAGGAGGCCGCGCTGCCGCAGGTGGCGACCATCGCCGCCGGGGCGCGCGCTCTGTTCGGTGCCTGACTTCCGCATGCCGACGCTGGGGGCCGACATGGACTTCGGCACGATCACTGAATGGCGGGTGAAGCCCGGTGACAACGTGAAGAAGGGCGACATCGTCGCGGTCGTGGAGACCCAGAAAGCGACGATGGAGGTGGAGATCTTCCAGACCGGCGTCATCGACCAGATCGTGGTCCCGCCAGGCAACAAGGTTCCGGTGGGCACGGTGCTCGCATTGCTGCGTAACGGCCAGGCCCCCACGCCGCCGGCCCCGGCCGCGCCCCCCCCCCCCCCCCCCCAACCCCGCCCCAACCCCCCCCCCCCTTGGGGTGTTAAACTGGCCCAGGCCCCCAACCCCCCGCCGCCGGCCCAAAAAAAGCCCCCCCCCCCCCCGCGCGCGGGCGGCCGCGGGCGTATTTTTGGGCCGGGGCCGGGGGTTTTGGGGCCAGCGGCTGTTACACCCCCCAACGGGGGGGGGGTTTGGGGCCGGGTTGGGGGTGGTTGGGGGGGGGCGCGGCCGGGGCCGGCGGCGTGG
>JBGQGS010000113.1:0-7804 GCA_041497555.1 Candidatus Dormibacteraceae bacterium
GGCTCGAGATCGGAGAGGCTTCGGTCGTCGTGACCGTCTCGTGCCCCCATCGCGCGGAGGCGATCGCGGCGTGCAAATGGGGGATCGACCGGCTCAAGGAGTCGGTGCCCATCTGGAAGAAGGAGCACGGGGCCGACGGCACGTACTGGATCGAAGGCGACGAGGCTAAACGCGCATAGGTGGAACTGATTCAAGCCCCTCATCCCGAGGGGAGAGGGGAATTACCTAGTCTTTGACCCGGGCGACGGAGAGTCCGTCGCGGATCGGGATCACGACGCTGTCCAGGCGCGGGTGCTGCGCCACCCACTCGTTATAAGCGGCAACATTCCGCGCCTGTTGGTTCTTCGGTTTGATCACCTCGCCCTGGCGCAAGGCGTTGTCGGCCATCAGCAGGGCTCCGGGGTCGAGCCGGTCCAGGCACAGCTCAACCACGCGGCGGGTCACGTCCTCTGAAGGGAAGGAGTTCAGCAGGTCGATAAAGCACGCGTCGAACCGAGCCTCCAGCTTCTGGAGGCCGCCCACAGCCTCCTCCTCCAACACCAGCGCCTGCTTTCCCAGCCCGGCCTCCGAGAAATTGGCCCGTGCCCGCTCGGCTCGCTTGTGGTCCACCTCGAACGACGTCAGCTGACCGTCGCCAGTGCCGCGCAGCAGCCAGATACCGCTGTAGCCGGTGGCGGTGCCCAACTCGAGGATGCGCTTGGCGCCGGCGATCTTCACCAGCAGGCTCAGCAACGCTCCCTCATGGGTGTCGACGATGGGGATGCTCTCGCGATGCGCCTCCTCTTCCATGCGCGCGAGGACAGGATCGCGCGGCGGCACGAGAGCGTTCAGGTAGGCCTGCAGCTCTTCGGTGACGTCCACTGTTCTCATCGGTGTCCTAATCCTCCAACAAAAGTGTCCAGCAGCGGCTGCAGGGTGACGATGAAGTCCGACACGCGTTCGACCGCGGCGCCGAGCACAGCTTCGTCCAGCTGTGGGGCCGGCAATGTCTCGTACAGGCGCGACCAGCCTCGGTCCCATGGCTCAAGCTCCGCATGGGGCAGGTGCGCCTTGATTTCGATCATCCGCACGCGGAAGAAGTCGAACGCCTCCTGGTTTTCCTGGGTCGATCCCTCGAAGTGGAGGCCGATTTCGAGGCGGCCGTCTCCGGTGTGGTGCCACGCCTCGTAATGAAACTCAGGGCGGTCGTAGTGCAGCTTCATGAGTCGGCCCCGCCCTCGGGCGCTGTTGAACGTGCGCAACGCTGCCGGCAGCGTTGCCTTCACACCCTTGCGCAGCCCGCTGAAGAAGTCCCCGGGCGCGAGCACCGTCACGCTTGCCAACTCGCCGAATATATCTCGTACAGTGCCAATAGCAATGGGCTACGTCCCGACCGTCACCGAGAACGAAGGCGGCAACCGCGAGCGGACCTTCGACATCTACTCGCGGCTGCTGAAGGACCGCATCATCCTGATCGGCCGTCCCATCGACGACGTCGTGGCGAACCTGGTCGTCGCGCAGCTCATGTACCTCGCGGCCGACGACCCGGAAAAGGAGATCCAGATCTACGTCAACTCGCCCGGCGGCTCGGTCAGCTCCGGCTTCGCGATCTACGACACGATGCAGTACGTCCAGGCGCCGATCTCCACCGTCTGCATCGGCCGGGCCGCAAGCTTCGGCACCGTGGTCCTGATGGCGGGCGCCAAGGGTCGCCGGTTCTCCCTTCCAAGCTCGAACATTCACATGCACCAGCCGCTGATCGGCGGCCGTGGCCTGCAGGGTCAGGCCAGCGACCTCGACATCCACGCTCGAGAGATCATCCGCATCAGGGGCGTGCTCAACGAGCTGATCGCCAAGCACACGGGCCAGCCGCTCGAGCGGGTCGAGCGCGACACGGACAGGGACTTCTTCTTGACTCCGCAGGAAGCAGTCGACTACGGGCTGATCGACGGGATCATCCAGCAGACGCCGGCGCCCGTCCTCGCCGCCAGTCGCCGATAGGTCGGTTGGGCGGGCGAAACCGCTCGCCGATGCATCGGCCTAGTCGGCCGGGCTTCGCTGATGCCTGCGTCGCCTCCTGCGCGCGCTCGGTCACGCATCTGCGCGATGCGCTCTCTCACTTGCTCGCCGGCTCCTTGGCACCGGCCGCCGAGGCCGCGCCTCGGCGACCTAATCCGCCGACCCAACCGACCCCCCCGGCGCGGAGCACGACCCAGCCGATCACCAACGTGCCCACGATCGCCGGAGTCGGAGCCGGCGTGACTGCGCATACGGCGGCCCCGACCGACAGCGCGACCCAGTCGTACCAGGAAGCGCGACCCCAGATCGCCAACGCGACGGCGACCAGCACCAGGTCGGCGGGCAGCGCGTGGAGTGCGGCGAGCACACCTCCGGCGACGAGCACCGCCGTGGCAGCTTGAAAGTCGTCGCGGCGGCGATGCGCCAGCTTCAACACCAGGGAGAGGGCCACGAGCCCGAGGATCCCCCCGGCGATGAGCTGGAATCCCGCCGGAACAAGGGTGCCCAGGTGAGGTAGATCGACCTCGCGGGCGGCTGGCTGCACTGTGGTCCCGGCCGAACCGAGCCAGTCGAGCACCCACCTCGGGTTGAGCGCCGCCGTCGATGCCCACAGCAAAACACCGGCTGCCGCGTAGCCGGCCAGGACTCGCCAACGGCGAGCGAGGAACAGCGCAAGCGCGAGAGGCACCACCAGCTGAGGTTTCACGAGCGTCAGCCCGAGCGCCAACCCGGCGAGATAGGGCTTTGACCAGAGGGCGATTGCCGCACCGATGCCGAGCCCGATCAGCCCATCCAGCTGTGCGTTGAGCAGCATGAGCGCCGTAGGCACTGAGGCGAATGCCGGAAGCCATTGAGCCGGCGGTCGCGGCCGTACCGCCAGGTGCAGGCCGAAACCGAGGCAGGCAAGCCCGAACAGGATCCACAAACGCCCACCGATGTTGGTCCCGAACACCTCGAAAGGAACAGCGATCAGCGCGACCCAGGCAGGGGCGAGGAACGGAAGGATCCCGTGAATCCCGAGCGTGACCAGGCTGCGCCCGCCGGTGACCTCGAGCTCGACACGGCGCTGCACGTCGAAGTCGTACAGGTGGCTCGGGTTCTCGACGATGAGCCGGGCCCCGGTCGCGAAGGCCGGCCAGTCCGAGTTGATCACGTCGTTCTCGCCTTCGACCAGCGGGTAGATGACGAAACCGACCGCGACCGCCAGCAAGGCGACAGATCCGCGCCAGCGCCAGCGGGTCAACTCTCAGCTGGGACGCGCAGCCCACGCATGACCGGTGCCATGAGCGCCCCCTGGACCAGCAGCGACAGCAGCACAACGCCATACGCGACGACCGAGACGCGGCTGTCCACGCCGGTCAGCCCGGCGACGGAAAGCGCCAGCGCCACGGACAGCGCGCCACGCAGACCGGCCCAGAAGGTCACATGCCTCCATCGCCACGGGATCGATGGGCCGCGATAGGCCGCGAGACCGAGCAGCCCATAGACCGGGACAGCGCGCGTCACGAGCATGATCACGAACGCGAGCAGGACGAACCACGCCACCGGCAGCAAGGTCCAGGCTGGCAGGGCGGCGCCGACAAGGATGAACAGCATCGCGTTGAGAACGAAGGCGAGCAGGTTCCAGAAGCCGAGCAGCTGCGGGCCGTGCAGCCGGCCGATCTGTGCTCCGTAACGCGCGACCACAATCCCGGCGACCACGACGGCGACGATGCCAGAGGCATGCACGAGGTCGGCGGCGAGGTAGCTGCCGTACGCGATGACCAGCGTCGCCAGGATCTCGAGCGGCGCGTCTTCGGCGAACCGCAGAAGGGCCAGGCCCAGGAACCCGACCGCAAGGCCGATCGCGGTGCCCCCGAGGGTGATCTCGAAGAAGCGGATCGTGGCGTCGCCGAAGGATGGCGTCCCACTCAGGATGGTGGCCACCACCGCGGAGAAAACCGCGACACCAGTGCCGTCGTTGAAAAGGCTTTCGCCCTCGAGGATCGCAGCGAGTCCCGCGGGCGCCTTCAGCCGGCGCAGCAAAGTAATGACCGCGATCGGATCGGTCGCCGCGAGAATCGCCCCCAGCAGCATCCCGCTCGCCCAGCTGAACCCGAGGCTTAGATGGGTCAGGACTCCGATCAGCAGCACCGTCATCGCCACTCCGACGGTGGCCAGCAACCCGACCGGGACCATTCGTCGCCTGAGCTCCACGAGGTCGAGCGTCAGGGCGGCCTCGAACACCAGTCCGGGCACGAACGCGAGCAGGATCACGTTGCCCCCGAGGCGCGGGAACTGGCCCCCTGGCAGGAGTCCCACCGCGATACCCGCCGCTGCAAGTACCACGGGATAGGGCAGCAGGCGGGCCCGCTTCGACACCAGGCCGAGGACCGTCGCGAGGGCGCCGACCAGGATGAGCAGGAGCAGAAAGCGCTGTTCCGCCGTCATGTCAGCACACAAATAGGGGTAGTCAAAGCTCGATGGCCATGCCGTCGCGCGCGGCCTTCACCTCAGTTCCGATGCGCTGGGTCAGGTCAGCCGCCAGCTCCCACGGATGCGCGCGCCAGACAGTCATGCCGTAATGCGTGAGGATGGCAAGCCGCGGTTTGGCCTCCCGGATGATCCGCTCAGCATCGTCGAGGCAGAGATGCGGAAGCTCGGCGCGGCATTGCATGAGCACGACATGGATCACCATGACGTCGGCCTTGTGCTGCTCCGCGATGCCGTCGTAGTAGGCGGAATCGGTCACCCAGCCGAGACGGTCGCCGAAGCGGAAGCCATACGTTTCGACCTGGTGCACGTGACGTGGGCTCGTCGTGAAGGCGAGGCTACCCACTGAGTACGACGTCTCTGGCTCGAGCCGGACGACCTCCAGTGGAAAGCGTCGGACGTAGTTCAAGACGACCGGGTCGACGTCGAGGGCGTCAGACGGGCAGAACAGGCGGCCGCGCCGCGCAAACCCACCCTCGGTCATCGCCTCGACCATGACGTTGACGTCGCCTGAGTGGTCGAGGTGACGGTGACTGAGCACGATGGCATCGAGCTTGGTCAGATCGACCTTGCGCTTGGCGTACTGCACGATCGCGCCAGGGCCTGGGTCGAGGCTGATGCGCGTGTTGCCGTCTTCTATGTAGAGGCCACCGGAGGCGGCCAGCTGCTTGGCGACCATAAAGCGCGCGCCGGCGGTACCCATGAAGGTCAGCCTCACCTCCCCACCTGCTGGGGAGGTCGGCCCCGCCTGCGAAGCGGGCGTGGCCGGGTGGGGGCCTCCACGTCGGCAATCTCGCTGAGAGGCACGTCCACGTTTTCGCCGAAGTAGCGGTCGTACAGCTCTGCGACGCGCTCCAAGGTGTCTATCTCGTCGACCGGTTTGTCGTCCCGGATGCGAACGATGCGCGGAAAGCGGAGCGCGTAACCGCTCATGTGGCGTGCGGAATGCTGGATCGAGTCGAACGCGACCTCGAGGACGACCTCTGGCCGCACCAAACGAACATGTCCATGGTCCTCGATGGTGATGGCAAGGAATCGCTTCGTCATGGTCGCGATCTCCGCGTCGGTCAGCCCCGTGTAAGCCTTGCCAACGTTGACCAGCCGCCCGCTGCTTGTGTCCTTCACGGCGAACGTGTAATCGGACAGCACCCCCTTGCGCTTGCCGTGACCCCATTCGACGGCGGTCACCACGACGTCGAGGGTCGCCAGCGGCCGTTTCAATTTCAGCCATGCGAGCCCGCGACGCCCCGGGGTGTACGGGCTGAGCGGATCTTTCACCATCAGGCCCTCGTTGCCGCGAGCGCGGGTCTCGGCGAAGATCCGGTCAAGGTGGTCGGGACCGATCGCCTCCTCGACGCGCGCCAGTAGAAACGGGTGCTTGAGACCGAGGCCCTCCAGGAGCCGGCGCCTGCTTTCGAGCGGCTCGTCCAGCATGGACCGGCCGTCGAGCCACAGCACGTCGAAGATGACGAGCGCGATCGGCACCTCTTCGCGGAGCTCGCTCGAGACCTTCTTGCGGCCGAGCCGTCGCTGCAGCTCGAAGAACCTCAGGACGCGGCCGTCGCGATGCGCCAGCACCTCGCCGTCGAACAGCACGTCGTGGCCGATCGCGGGCGCATGCTCGGCCAGCTCAGGGAACGCGCTCGTCGTCTCCTTGAGGTCACGCGAGAAGAGCTCGACTCGCTCGCCCTGCCGGTGAAGCTGGCAGCGCACGCCGTCGTACTTCTCCTCGGTCCACACGCTCTCCTCACCCATCCGCTCGAAGGCCTCGGCGGCGGTTGCCACGGGGCTGGCGAGCATGAAGCGCACGGGCTGGAACAGGGTGACGGCTGTCGTGTCGAACTGCTTGTGCCTGCAGCGGACGGCGGTCTCACCGATATCCCCGGTAATTAGATGGACGCGCTTGACCTGGGTGATCGGCACGCCGAAGGCTTCGGCGATCGCTGCTTCGACCAGGCCTTCGCTCAGGCCGATGCGCAGCTCACCCGCGATGATCTTGATGAAGAAGCGCGCGGCCTGCGGGTCCAGCCGGTGAAGGAGCCGCTCCAGCGGTGTGGCCTTGGCCGCACCGCGCTCGGTACGAATGGATTCGAGCGTCGCTTCGACTTCCTGCAAAGAAACAGGCTCCGGTTGGGTGCGGCCCTCGAGCGCCTCGCCCGCCCAGTCACCGATGTCCGAGTGCTTGCGAAAGATGCGGCTCAGCTCGCCCTCGTCGAGGCCTGAAAGCGACGACACGACCTTGCTCACCGCGGACCAACCAAGTCCCAGCGTCCTTCTCTGCGACGGGCTGAAGGCGCGGCCACTCATGAAAACGGCGGCGCGGCGCAGGTCGTCGTCATCGAGGGTGCGCAGGTACTCCGCGAGGAGGCGGTTCTTCTCGAGCGTGGCCGATGTGGATCCGACCGCCGCCGCAGCACGCGCGAAATCAAGCATCAGGCATGTTCGTGCACGGTGGCCTATCGTAGATCGCGATGCGACGCTGTCCGTATCTCGAGGAGTACTTGAAAGAGCAGCGCTTCGCGCTGCGCATCTACAGGTTCGACTGTCACGTCGACCGCCGCTCGAAGCGTAAGTACGCGTTGAGCGACAGTCCACCCATCTGCGTGCGCAACTACGAAGATTGCCCGCTTTACCAGGCCGAGAAGAGGCGCGAGGATCAGACGATCGCTCGCTACACCGATTGAGCTGCTCCGTTTGCTCTGCCCCGGCGCTTCCCCTGGAGGGCGCGTGTGTCTTCTGTCACGCACCGATCAGTGGCGATGAGGACACCGCCGAGCTGCTCGACTACCTGGTCGAGAGGATCCCGGTGGCGAAGGTGAAGCGCGGCCATCTGAACCGCGGCCCGATCACCGAGCTGGTGCTCGACATCGCTGGTCGCAGCTTTCGGGCGCGGATGAAGAACGAGCAGCTGGAGCTTTTGCCGCCGGTTCGTCTGTCAGCGTGGGTGGACCTGCTGCTGACCAAGCTGAGCGACGCGGCAGCGGTCGACCCGGATCTGCGCCGCGCCGTGCTGCGTTCGGGCTGGGCTCTTCGCTAGAGCGCGAGAGCCAGCTGCTCGGTCGCCTCGAGGGCCGAGGCCCTGATGCCCCGCTTCCGAAGGTGACGGGCGAAATCGGCCGTGTAGCCGTGCACGGTGTAGACCTGGTCGGCGCCTGACCGCTCGACCACCTCAATGAGCTCGTCGAAGTCGCAGTGGTCGGACAGGTCGAACGTGGCGTCGGCGCCGAAGAGGCGCGCGAACTCAGCGTCCTTGGCCCAGCCCGAGACGAGCGCCGTCCGGTACCGGCCGAGGCGCCGGACCTCGTCCTTGCCCGCGGGCGGGGCGATCACCACC
>JBGQGS010000114.1:0-7719 GCA_041497555.1 Candidatus Dormibacteraceae bacterium
GGCGGCGGCGATCTGTGCCTCCGTCATTGGATCGTTGCCCATGCGCTGGCGCAGCGAAGCGAGGATCTCGTCCGCGCTCTTACCGGCGGCCGCGATGAGGAAGACGTGCCCGAACCGGGCCTCGTAGCGGCGGTTCTCCCCGGCCAGCTGAGCGAGCGCATCAGTAGTCGCACCTCGCACGCCGCTCTGTTCGCGCTCGGAGGCGACCGGCGAACTGCCACCCCCCTCCCCGATGCGCGGATGGCCCCGGAGTGCTTCCGTCCAGTCCGGGGGCGCAAGCTCCGACCATGCTCGCTCAGCAGCATCGAGCAAGGCGACGACATCCGCATAAGGCCGCCGGTCCGCCACCCGCCGCGCCCAGCTCGAGGAGGCAAAGCACGCGTACAGGCGGCGCTGGGCCTCTTCTGACGAAAGGCCGTTGAACTCATTCAATCCCCAGGGGCACCAGCTCGAACCGACCGACATCGACCAGCCCGCGGTCGGTGATCTTCAGCTCGGGGATGACCGACAGGGCGAGAAAGCTCAAGGTCATAAAGGGCGCCGGCATCGTCACGCCCATGGCCGACAGGCGCTGCTCCATCGAACCCAGCCGCTCATGCACGAAGGCGAGCGGCTGGTCGCTCATCAAGCCAGCGACCGGCAGCGGCAGCTCCTCCACCACGCGACCACCCTCGGCGATCACGATGCCACCTCCGATCTCGGCCAGACGCGATGCACAGGCGGCCATGTCGACATCCTCGACGCCCAGTACGACGAGGTTATGGGCGTCGTGAGCGACCGTCGACGCGAAGGCTCCCCGCTTAAGCCCGATGCTGGTCGCAAAACCAAGACCGACCCGACCGCTCGCGTGGTGCCGTTCGAGCACGGCGATCTTGACGAGGTCACGCTTGGGGTCGGCCACGATGCACCCGTCACGCGTGGTTGGTTCGACCAGATCGGTGCCGGTGAGGAGCTGAGAAGGAATGACCCGGATGACCCGCATGCGCCGCGGACCTGCCGCGATCCGAAAGGTCGAGGCATTCACATCCGCCAGGTGCATGGTCTGGCGCACCCACTCCGGCACGTCGAGCTTGACGAAGCGGGGCGCCGCCCCTCGCTTCAGCACCTGCCGGGGGATGAATGAGGTCAGGTCGTCCAGGACCAGGATGTCGGCCTGAAAGCCCGGCGCGATGGCGCCCAGGTGCCACAGCCGGTGATACATGGCCGGGTTGATGGTCGCCATGACCACCGCATCCTCAGGCGCGATGCCCTCCGCGACCGCCACCCGCACCATCTGGTTGATGTGGCCCTCCTCGACGATGAAGCTCGGCTCGCGGTCGTCTGTGCAGAACATGCATCGCTCGGTGCCGTAGCGCTTGACCAGCGGGAGCAGGTCGCGCAGGTTGCGCGCGATGGAAGCCTCGCGGAGCATGACCCACATGCCGAGGCGGCGCTTCTCGAGAGCCTCCTCGTAGGTGGTGGCCTCGTGGTCGGAGCGGATGCCGGCGGCGATATATGCATTGAGGTCGGGCCCGCGGACGCCAGGGGCGTGGCCGTCGACGTGGTCCGTGAGACCGGTCTGCAGCTTCGCGACCTCGTCCTTGACGCCGGCGATGACTCCGGGGAAGTTCATCATCTCTGCCACGCCGATGGTCCGGTGCCGCCGCAGCAGACTCTCGATGTCCCCGGTGGTGAAGGGCCGGCGCGGCGACTCAAAGGCTGATGCGGGAACGCACGACGACGCCATGACGTAGACGTCGAGCGGCAGGTCGGCGCAGCTGTCGAGCAGCCAATGGACGCCGTCGGTGCCGAGCACGTTGGCGATTTCGTGCGGATCCGCGACGATCGCCGTGGTTCCGTGCGCGAGCACCGCCCGCGCGAACTCGTCCACGGTCAGCTTCGACGATTCGATGTGCATGTGGGCGTCGATGAACCCGGGCACCAAGTAGGCGCCTGCCACGTCCAGGCGCGTGTGGCCGTCGTAGCGACCCAGCCCGACCACGTGTCCGTCGGCGACGGCCACGTCCACGTCGAGCCACTCCTTGGTGAAGACCGACAGCACCCGGCCGCCCGCCAGGACCAGGTCGGCGGGCTCGTCCCCGCGCGCGACCGCCATCCACCGCGGGTTCATGCGGGTCAGCGTACCGAGGGTTTGAGGAAGTCGACGGTCTCTTCGCGCCCGTCCCAGACCACCGTCGTCTGGGCGGGTTCGGTGCGCGCCACGACCTTTCCACCGCGCAGCACGAGCTTGCGCGGAGCGACCAGGCGGATAGCGTCCATCTCGGTAGGCGCCGCGAAGGCGCAGAGGTCGGCCTTGCAGCCTGGCTCCAGCCCGTAGCCTTCGAGGCCGAGAGCGCTGGCCGGGTTGCGCGTGATCATGTCGATCAGCGTGTGCAGCTCGTTGTGGCCCGACATCTGACCGTAGTGCGCGAGGACGAACGCCGCCTGGAGCGGATCGCCGTAGCCGAGCGGGTACCAGGGATCCATCACCGAGTCGTGGCCGACGCAGACGTTGACGCCTGCCGCCAGGAGCTCTTTGACGCGGGTGTGGCCGCGGCGGATCGGATAGCTGTCGAAACGGCCCTGTAAGGTCGAGTTGTCGAGCGGGTTGGTGACCATGTGCATCTGGGCCCGCTTCAAGTTGTTGATCAGCCGATATGCGTAGGCATTGTTATAGGAGTGCATGGCCGTCGTATGACTGGCCGTGACGCGGCCGCCCATCCCGAGCCGGATCGTCTCCGCAGCCATCACCTCGACGAAGCGCGAGTGGTCGTCGTCCGTCTCGTCGCAGTGGATGTCGACACGCAGCCCCTTCTCGGCGGCGAGCGACATCGCAAACTTGACCGAGCGCTCTCCGTACTCGCGCGTCAGCTCGAAGTGCGGGATGGCCCCCACGACGTCGACTCCCATGTCGACGGCGCGCCGCATGAGCTGCTCGCCCCCGTCGAACGACATGATGCCCTGCTGCGGAAAAGCGACCAGCTGGAGCACCATCTGGTCACCGATCTCTTGACGCAGCTCGAGGAGCGCGCGAACCGCACGCAACTCCGGGTCGCAGACGTCGACGTGGCTGCGGACGAACTGGACTCCGTTTGCCAGCTGCCAGCGCAGCACGATACGGACCCGGCGCTTGACGTCGTCGACGCTCAGGTATTTGACTCGCTCGGACCAGATCGCGATGCCCTCGAAGAGAGAGCCGCTCTCGTTGTGGCGCGGCTCGCCGACCGTGAGCACCGCATCAAGGTGGATGTGAGGCTCGACGAGGGCTGGCGTGACCAGGGCACCCCCCAGGTCCACGACCTGGCGGGCCTCGGCTTCGGGCTCGGCGATCCGCCCGTCGCGAACGCCGATATCCCTAATTTCCGACTGCCCCGGGACCCGGGCGCCCTTCAGGAGCAAATCGAGCATCGACGGGAGGCTAGCAGAGACCTAAACTCTGCGGAAAGTAGGCGGTCGGTTTTCTCGAGGGGAAAGGCAATGCAAACGGCTGAAGAGGTAGAGAAACACGTACCCATCCGTGAAGGGGAGTACGGGGAGAGGGTCGCCACCGTCGAACCCGGCGGGGTCGAGTACATCGCTCTGAAGGAGAGACACGGTAAGCCGATCCAGCTGTTCTGGACCTGGCTCTCGCCGAACCTCGAATTCGCCACAGTCTTCATCGGCGTCATCGCCGTCGCTTTTCTCGGTCTGAACCTGTGGGAGGCGGCGACCGCCATCATCGTCGGAACAGCGCTTGGGTCCCTCACCCACGCAGTCCTGTCCTCGTGGGGCCCGAAGTTCGGGGTTCCGATGATGGTCGAGAGCCGCGGCGCGTTCAGCTTCCTCGGCAACATCCTGCCCGCCGGCCTGAACGCGGTCACCGCTTCCTTCGGCTGGTTCATCGTCAACAGCGTCAGCGGCGCCTTCGCCCTGCAGGCGTTGTTTCCGTCCATCAACATCGCGTTCTGGTTGGCCTTTCTGGTCATCGTCGTTGCCCAGGTGATAATTGCCACCCTCGGGCACAACCTGATCCACGTCTTCGAGCGCTGGGCCCTGCCGCTGCTCGGCACCGTTTTCATCATCGCGTGCTTCTTCATCTTCATCCACGGCAACTACGGCTTCAGCACACAAGCGATCCCAGGCGGCTGGCTGCTCGCCTTCACCGCCGCGTTCGGCTATGCAGTTGGCTGGAACCCGTTCGCGGCGGACTACACCCGCTACCTACCGCCCAACACGAACCGGCAGATGGTTGGGTTTTGGGCGGGTTTCGGAGTCTTCCTGTCCTGCGTCGTTCTGGAGCTGGCGGGCGCCGTCCTGGTCACCGTCGCAGGCACCAAATGGGGCGCGACCGACATCCCGACTGCGCAGCTTCAGCATGCGATGCCCGACCTCGTCTACTACCCGACGCTGCTGTGTATCGCGATCGGCGCTGTGGCGGCGAACGCGATCAACATCTACAGCGGCACCATGTCTCTGGTTTCGCTGGGCATCAAGGAGATGGGCCTGACGCTGCGCCAGCGCCGGGCGGCGCTGGCGATCGTCGCCGGTGTGATCGGATTCATCGGCGGCCTCGCCTTCCAGGCGCAGGTCGCGCCGGGCGGCAAGTACGAGAACTTCCTGCTGCTGATCAGCTACTGGATCGCTCCGTGGCTGGCGGTGGTCTTCGTGGACTACTGGCTGCGGCGGGGAGATTACGGCGACGAGTCCATCTTCTACGACACCAAGCTCTTTCGCTGGCAGGGGCTCGTAGCCATGGCGGTCGGTCTGGTCGTGTCGGTCTGGCTGTTCAGCAACACGGCTCTCTACATCGGTGTGGTGGCGAACGCCAACCCCGGGGTCGGCGACATCACGTTCATCGCCGGCTTCCTGATCAGCGGAGCGCTTTACTACGTGTTCAACCTCGGCCTGCGCAAGCAGACGGCCGAGAAGAGAGCGGCCCTAGGCTCTCGCGCGGCCTGAGGGGCATTTCATGACAGGCGCCGCTGCCGATCGGGCGGCGGCGCCTGTCATTCACAGTGGCTGTTAGATAGGTGGCGAACACAGCGCCGACACCGAGGCACCCGAACGACCTGGCCTGGCTGTCGGCCGGCGAGATCATGCGCCGGGTCCAGGCGGGCGACCTCGATCCCCAGGCAGTGGTGAGGGCTCATCTCGCCGCGATCGATCGCTTCGATTCCGGAATCCACGCCTACGTGTACGTGGACCGGAGCGCCCGCTCCTCGAACGGTCGCCTGGCGGGAGTCACGATGGCAGTGAAGGACAACCTGCCGGTGGCGGGCATGCCGTGGACCGACGGCAGCGCCGTCTGGCGCAACCGCATCCCCGGTGAGGACACGATTCCGGTGGCGCGGGCCCGGTCGGCCGGAGCTGCCCTTTTGGGGAAGACCAACCTCCCGGAATTGGCGGCAGCGGTCGGGACGACTAACGCGATCTTTCCCGCCACCAACAACCCGTGGCGAGCGGGCATCAGTCCGGGCGGCTCAAGTGGAGGCAGCGCCGCGGCCGTTTCCGCGGGAATGGCGACGGTCGCGATGGGTACCGATATGGGCGGTTCGATTCGGATCCCCGCCTCCTGCTGTGGAGTCGTCGGCCTGCGCCCCTCGCCGGACCGAGTGCCCAGCGAGATCATCGACCCGGCGGGGTTGTCGGTCGTCGGTCCGATCGGGCGGGCCGTCGCCGACGTGAGGCTGCTGTTTTCGGTCATGTCCGAAGCACGTCCCCACCAGGCAACGGGGGCCGACAGCCGGTACAGCATCGGCGTCGCGGATTCGACATTGCTCGGACTCGACGCTGCATGTGCTGACGCGTGCCGGCGAGCGGGCGACGCCCTCGAATCGGCAGGTCATCGAGTGCAGCGCATCGAATGGGTATCGGAACCGGTGGCCGCAGGCTACGGCGTCGTGCGCAGGGCCAGCATGGCGTCTTTCCCGGCCGACCCCGAGCAGTTCGGTCCGGGCATCCGCCGGCTCGTCGAGGAGGGGCGCGCCCTGAGTGCGAACGATTACTTCCAGGCCTTCGAAAAGGCCACGGCCACGGCATACCGCGTGGTGGTCAGGCCGCTTCTTTCGGAGTTCGACTTCATCCTCACACCGACCCTCGGCCTGGTCCCGATGCCGATCGATGCCGTGCCGCCTTTCCTCAGCGAACCGTACGGTCGCTACATCCAGTTCGTACTGCCGGTGAGCTTCGCGCGCGTGCCGTCGGTGTCGATCCCGGCCGGCGCGCACGAGGGGCTGCCGATCGGCGTGCAGCTGATCGGACGGACGGGCCAGGATTGGGAGTTGCTGGACCTTGCTGAGCGCCTCGAGGCCATGCCGGGCTTCGGCTACAAACGTCCGCCAGACATCGATTGAGAATTTGCACGGAGGTGGTCGAATGAGAGCTCAGCGGGTCGAACTGTTCGTCTGCCCTACGGCCACGCCGTCGGACTTGTCCGGGCTGCAGCAGCTGGCCGACTCGGGAAAGATCACGCCCGACACGCTTGTCGCCCTCGTGGGAAAGACCGAGGGGACCGGATTGCATGATGACTGGGGCCGCGTGTGGGCCGATGTGGCGCTTCGCGAATGGACGGCGAGGTTTCTCGGGATTCCGGTAAGCGCGGTGGCCAAGCGCGTCATCTTCGTCCTCTCGGGTGGGTGCCCAGGGGTGATCACGCCGCACATTGCGGCCGTCACCCGAGAGTGGATCGAAATCCCTGACGGAGGCGCCCAGGCCGGCCAAAACAATCAGCAAGACAAGAAACTGGTCGTCGGACGAGCCGGCTCGGATCCGATGCCGCCCGAGGAAGTCGGCCGGATGGGCCAGATTCGAAAGGTGGCGGAATCAGCGCGTCGAGCCATGGCCGATGCGGGCCTGACCGATCCAAGCGACGTCCACCTCGTCATGGTCAAGGTGCCTGGGCTGACGACCGCGAGCATCAAGGACGCAGAGTCCCGTGGCAAGACGGTGGTCTCGCACGACCTCACGTTCGGTCCCGAGGGAGCAGGGGCCTACGCGAACGACGCCGCGGCGCTCGGGGTCGCGATGGCGCTCGGCGAGGTCGAGGAATCGGCATTGTCGGATGACGTGGTGCGTCGTAACTGGGACTTGTACTCAGAGGTGGCCATGACCTCCTCCGGCGGCGAGAAGCGCCACGGCGAGGTCGTTCTTTTCGGGAACTCGAGCAACTCGCGAAGCACCTTACGGATCGGGCATGCGGTGACCAGGGACTTCATCGATGCGGAGGGCGTGAGGAATGCGCTCCGCTCGGCCGGGCTCCACTTCAGCAATGGGTTGCCGTCTGAAACCGATCTGTCACGCCTCGTTCACGTCTTCGCCAAGTCGGTCATACCGGGCAGCGATCAGATTCGCGGTCAGAGGATCACTCTTCTCGACGACCCCGACGCCTATCAGATCGGGAAGGCGCTGGGGGGAATGCTCATCGCTTCGATCACAGGCCGCACTACAAACTACGTGAGCGGGGGCGAGCGGAACTCACACCAGGGGCCACCGGGAGGGAACATCGTGGCCGCCGTCGTCAGGATCGACGGTGACCAGGCTTAGACGGTGGATGGAGGTGACTTCTTACTCAGCTCGTAGAGCTTCAGCGGCGACAGAGGCATCTCGGTGATGGGCACGCCAAGCGCCTCCTCGATCGCCGAGGCGAGGACAGCACCCACGGGGATCACGCCCGCCTCGCCTGCGCCTTTGACGCCCAGCGGATTCAGGGGCGAAGGGGTCTCGATGTGGTCGATCTCGATCGCCGGCACCTCGGTGGCATAC
>JBGQGS010000115.1:0-7651 GCA_041497555.1 Candidatus Dormibacteraceae bacterium
AGCGATCAGGGCGCGGAACACCATCGCGGTCGCGCGCGCGTCGTCGAGCGCGGCATGCGCGGGCGTGACGTCGAGGGCGAGCTCCTGGACGAGCCGCGCCAGGCCAGGGGTCTGGCCCTTGGGGAACTCCAGCACGAGCCGAGCCAGGGCCGAGGTGTCGATGATCGGGTGCTCCAGCGGGCTCTCAAGGCCTCGACCGACGAGCCAGGTGTCGAACGCGTCGTGGCTGTGCTCGACCAGCACAGCGCCTTGAGCGAAGCGCAGGAAGGCTCGGCGCGCGTCGCGAAACTCTGGTGCGCCGATCAGCATCGAGCGGTCGATGTGATGACGCCTGTGCGCGTAAGGGTTGATCGGCGCGCGGCAGTCCACAAGCGTGTCGAAAAAGGAGAGCGGGCCGTCGAGCCGGAAGCGCTCCGCGCCAATCTCCAGGACCAGAAACGGTGCGTTTCCGGTGGTCTCGACGTCCAGGGCGACGAATTGCGCCTCATCCAGGATCGTCTGGTGTCCAAGCTCGGGTGCGTCCACTGCGATCTCTTTCCACGGCACGAGCTCCACGGCACCGCGCGGTTTGAGGAAGAACGGTTTCATCCCCGGGGGCTCCTGGTGGGGGCTCATCGGGCCAGCGCCAGGGCGCGCCGGGCCCAGCCGATCTCTTCGCTGGTCACCCCTCGAAGCAGAAGAACCGCACCGCCGTAAACCGCGACTCCGACCACGATTGGAATCGCGATCGCGACGCCGCCCAGGTCGCGTAGCGGAAAGACGGCAGCTCCCATGACCAGGCCGGCCAGCACGATGCGCCAACTGAGCTTGACCACATGCACTCGGCCGATGTGGCGCGCGGTGAGCGTCCATGCCACGACTCCCAAGACGATCTCGGTCATCACGGTGGCCCAGCTCGCGCCGAGGTAGCCGAAGGACGGGATGAGCGCGAGGTTCATGGCCACGTTGGCAACCAGGCTCCATCCCGCCGCCCAGGTGAAGGACGACTGGTGATCGGAGGCGCTCAGCGCCCCGATGAAGGCGTTGTTCACGAACGCGATCCCAAGCGAGAGGGACAGGATCCGCAACGCCGGCTCCGATAGGGGGTAGAGGTTCAAGGCATGATCCAGCGGATTCGCGAGCAAGAAGATGCCGACGCTCATCGGCCAGCCCATGAGCAAAAGGGCTTTGAAGAACCTGCTCACAGCATCCAGCAGCTCGTCTGTGCTCTCTCGGTGATAGACAGAGAGGACCGGGAACACGATCGACAAGAATGTCATCGGAATGAAGAGCAACGCCTCGATGGGCTTGTAAGCGGCTGCGTACCAACCGGCCTCGACATGCTGGCGCAGCGCGTACACGATCGGCTGATCGATCCTGAAATAAAGGATCGTGAGCACGAAGGTGAACGCAAAGGGGAGCCCTTTCCAGAACCACTCGCGTAGGAGGGGACGCTCGAACCTCCACCCGATCACGGCGATCCGCTTGGCCGCAAGCACGATCGCGAAGTAAGCGCAGCTGAAGGCGTATTGCGCGGCATAAGCCCAGACGAAGTACGAGACGCCGCGGCCGGTCTTGACACCGAAGAGCACGAGGCCGAGGAGAACCACGCTTTCGAGAATCACAGCCACAGCCTCATATCCGAGCTGCTGCACGGCGTACAAGCCGTTGCGGAGGAGAGTCGAATACGAGGTGAGGACCATGAGCAGGAAGCCCGGAACCAGCAGATTGGCGAGGCCCGCAAAGCCCAACGCGGCAGCGAGCAGCCCCAGGCTGACCACCGACATCATGAGCCGGAGCGACAGGACGTTCCGCAAGTAGCGCTGGATCTGGTCTGGGTGTCGAGCACCCTCCCGCACGAACAAGACGTTGAAGCCGAGATCCAGCACGACGCTGACGATGGCCGTGTAATTCACGAGCGTTGCGAACGAGCCGTACGGCGCCGCACCCAGGTGGTTGAGCGTTGCGATCACCGTGACCAGAGCGATCAGGCGCGCCACGACCTTTGCCGCAAGGACGATGACTGTGTTGCGGAGCGCCCGCGAACCTAGCCCGGCAGTCGGCGCCGGCAGGCCCGGCGTCGGGTCGTGATCTGGCAACTCGCCAAATCGTACTGCCCTTGCCTCGTTAGACTCGTTCGCCAATGGGCGAGCGGATCAGGATTCTCAGCGGCATGCGCCCGACCGGGCGTTTCCACCTGGGCAACTACCTGGGGGCAGCAAAGAACTGGGTGAGCCTGCAGAACCAGTACGACTGCTACTACTTCGTCGCCGACTATCACGCCCTGACCACGGAGCCTGACGGTCACACGGTCGAAAGCAAGATCTTCGACCTCACCGCCGACTTGATCGCCGTCGGCCTGGACCCCAAGCGCAGCGTCATCTACCAGCAGTCGAAGATCCCCGAGGTGGCCGAGCTCTCGCTCCTTCTCTCGATGGTCACGCCGCTCAGCTGGGTGCTCAGAACCCCCACGTTCAAGGAGATGGCGAAGCAGCATCCCGACAACGTGAACCTCGGTCTGCTCTCGTATCCCGTCCTCCAGGGAGCGGACATTGTCATCGTCAAGGGTCAAGGCGTGCCCGTCGGAAAGGACCAACTCCCCCACCTGGAGCTGATCCGGGAGGTCGTGCGCAAGTTCAACCGCACCTATGCTCCGGTCTTCCCCGAACCGCGTGCGCTGCTGACGGAGGCTCCGCTGATCCGCGGCACCGACGGCAAGCAGCGTATGTCCAAGACGGTCGGCAACATCGTGGGCGTGACCGATGAGCCGGAGGTCATCCGCAAGCAGGTGCGGAGTATGGTCACCGACGTCAAGCGGACGTATATGACTCAACCGGGGCACCCGAGGACCTGCAACGTGTGCGCGATGTACAAGTTCTTCTTCGACGACTGGCAGCACTACTGGGACCTGTGCCGCAAGGCGAAGATCGGCTGCGGCAAGAAGAAGGAGCTGCTGGCCGAGCGGATCATCGAGACGTTCGCCCCTTTCCGCGAGATCCGCGCCGAGCTGAGCCCCCAGCAGATCGCCGGCATCCTCGAGCGAGGCAGCGAGACCGCGCGGGACGTGGCCCGCCAGACCATGTTGGAGGTGCGCGAGGCGGTCGGGTTGCCACCCCTGCGTCTCAGATAACATTTGGGCCGGATGGCAGACGCTGCGACGCCGAAGCGGGTCACCCGACGCTCTTTCCTCGGTTGGTGGATCGCCAGCCTAATGACGGCGACGATTTTCACCGCACTCCCACCACTTCTCGTCTTCCTGTGGCCGGCTGCGCCCAAGGGCCAGAGGAAAGGACCCTTGACGATTGCCCTCGACACTCCGATCGACCAGCTCAGCGACGGTCAGGCGGTCAAGTTCAACGCCCCGACGAGCCCCAACTCCGCGTTCATCATGGCCGACGGCGGAGGCGACAACGCGGCGGGCGAGCTGGCGTTTAGCGGCTTCGTCGTGAAAAACCAGGGCAAGGTGGACGTCTTCGCGATCAACTGCTCGCACCTCGGCTGCTCAGTGGCGTTGAATGAAAGCGCGAAAAGCTTCGACTGCCCATGCCACGGCTCACGATTCCATCTCGACGGTACGGTGCTCCACGGCCCGGCGCCCGTCCCCCTATCGCACCTGACCTGGAAGCAGGGTGACGACCCGAAGACCATCCAGGTCGACGGCATCATCCTCGGGTTTTAGCGAATGGCCATTCCCCATCCACGCGAGATCCAGACGGCGGTAGTGGGATGGCTCGACGAGCGCTACCCCTTCACCAAAGCAGTCGACGAAGCGCTCTACCAGCGCGTCCCGAACTTCGCCAACGCCTTCTACTACTGCTTCGGGGGGATGGTGTTCATCCTCATCGTCTTCTGTCTGCTGACAGGGGTCTTTCTTTCCTTCTACTACGTCCCCGACGCTTCCGGAAACCCTGCGCCCGCTTACAACAGCGTGCTGTTCATTCAGAACCAGGCGTACCTGGGATGGCTGGTCCGCGGCGTCCACTTCTGGAGCGCGAACCTGCTGATCATCATGGTCCTCGTCCACATGGCGCGGGTCTACTGGACCGGTTCCTATCGCGCGCCGCGCGAGCTGAACTGGATGGTCGGCGTGATCATGCTGCTGTGCATCCTGGGCCTCTCATTGACGGGCTACCTGCTGCCCTGGGACACCAAGGCTTACTTCGCCACCGAGGTGACGATCAAGATCGCCGGTTCCGCCCCACCGCCTCAGCTCGGCGCTTTCATCCGCGAAGTGCTGCAAGGCGGTCCGGTGGTGGGCCCGGCCACCCTCCAGCGCTTCTTCACCATCCACGTTTTCCTGCTGCCGGCCGTCATCACCCTTTTGATGTACGTGCATTTCCGGTTCATCCGGGCGCACGGCATCTCGGAGCCGCTGTGAGCGCGCAGGACATCCACAAGGAAGGCCCCGGGGGGGCCGTCGCTGCCACGGAGATCCCGATCATCGAGGTCGACGGCCACACCGGGCACACACTCGAGCCGGAGTGGAAGCGGCTCCCGATCGGACCGAGCCACATCCTCTACCCGGTCCTCGTCGGGCTTGCCCTCTTCCCCATCTTGATGGGCGACGCGGGCCACCACCTGGCGGACGACATGCCCGACGACGAAACCCACCCGTTCTTCCCGGACCATTTCTGGCCCTATCCGATCATCGCAGTGATGATGCTGATCACGATCGGCCTGCTCGCGGCGTTCGTGAAGACGAACCTTCAGCTGGAGCAGTCGGCCGACCCGCGCGCCGTCACCATCCCGCGACCGGACTGGTACTTCCTCTTCCTGTTCCAGTTCCTGAAGCTCGGGAATGAGCTGGTCTTTTCGCTGGTCATCCCACCGGTCGTCGTGATCGGCCTGCTGCTGTGGCCGTTCATCGATTCGATCGCCGGGCCGCGAGTGGCCAGGCGGCTGGGCTGGAAGCGATGGCCGGTGCCGGGCCGCAACATCTACACGGGTACCGGTTGGGTGATCTTCCTGGCGATCATCGCGGGCCTCACGCTCTGGGCACTGGCAGGACCCGGATTCTGCTTACCCTGGTTCGTCAACAGCCCCGTGTGCGGAGCTTGAAGAGTATGAGAAGGAACCGAGGCTTCCTTCTCATGGCTCATCTTCCTAAAGGTTGGGATTTTTCGGAATAGCTGCTCCTCGCCACGATTGGGTGGCGAGTTAAACAAAGTTGCAGCCGGGTGGAACCCGGCTGCCTTGCCACGCGAGCGAGCTAGGTTCGAGAGTCGTAGAGCTGTTTGGTCAGCTCGATCTGTGCGACATGCTCGCGCGCGTGCCCGTAGTTCGAAAGCAGCCACTCAAGGCCAGGCCGCGGCGGGCGGTCTCCTCGCGGCCGCATCTCGATGAGGTCGGCCGCGGTCAGCGCGCCAAGATGCTCGCCAAGCTCGCGGTCGGCCTGGTCCAGCAGGGCCAAAAGGTCGGCCGCATCCGCCTCCGCCCTGAACTCCGCCGGCCGGTCGCGCATGGTCGTCACCGAACGGACCGCACGGATCATCTCCCGCTCTGAGCCCAGCGTGTGGACGACCAGCACCGCGATCGAATTCGCCAGCGGCAGCGGTTTCCAGTTGAGCGTGCCGTGGTCCATGCCCCGGACGTGTTCGCGCATCTGGTCGTGCACGGAGTGAAAGAGCGCGCCCACCGTGGTCGCGATCAGCCGGGCGCCAGATTCGTCCATCTAGCAGTCCGATGGATCCGGCGATCTGTTTTCCAGCGGACTGCTCATACTCACACCTTTTCTGTGACGCGATATTCGAGGTAGCGGCCGAGCAGCAGGCGCGTGTGCGCCTCCAGCGCGGGCAGCACGCTCATCACAAGGCCCACCATCGGGTAGGCCAGGTACTGGACGTGCACTCCGGCCTTCTTCCACAGCGGCCAGTCCGCCGGCTTAGGCGGCAGCATCCGGATCTCGAAATATATGAAAAACACCACCGTCGAGAGCGTCGTCGACAGGAGGATGCCGGAGTATGACCACAGAGCTTGACCGAGGTCGGTGAGCGAGAAGTCGACGCTGACCCAGATCGGGACCGATGCACCGAACATCAGGAGCAGCGGTAGGAAGATCCAATTGAGGTGGTTGAGGAAGAGGTTCATGAACCGACGGAACCGCAGCCACATCGGGATCTCAGGGTGCTTGAAGATTCGCGCGAGCACGTACGGCACGTCGGTGATGCCCCACGCCCAGCGCTTGATCTGGTTGTACTGGCTCATGTGGGTAGACGCATAGTCGCGTGAGTTGGGCGAGTCGCCATACAGGGGCAGGAAGACCGACTTGACCGAAAACCGCTGGCCGAAAGTGAAGAAAGCCTTCCAGTAGAACCTTGAGTCTTCGGGGATGACGTCCTTGTCCCAGTAGCCAATCCTGCGCACGAATTCGAGGCTGCACGTGTAGCTGCTGAACGCGACCAGGCGATGCGGCCTCGAGTGAAGGAACATCTGCCACTGCGACGTGCTGGCCGACATGATGCGCACCGCCATCGGGACCTGCCAGATGTTGTTATGAAACAGCGGCACAGGCTGCCAGATGACGTAGTCGCGCAGAGGTTCGCGCGCATGGTGCCAGCTGATCCACGCGAAATACTGCAAGTGGACGCGGTAGTCCGAGTCGAGGTCGGTGATCAAGACCTGGTCGAGGTCGTAGCCCTCCTCAGTGAGCACCCTGACCATCCAGCGCCCGCCCCAGTTCATCGCGGCCGATTTGCCGATCACGATTCCGGGCTCCAGTGGATCCTTGATGTGGTAGAAGCCGCCAACCTGGCCGCCGAACTTCTCCTTCAGTCGAGCAACGTTCTCCCAGCCAGGCTTGTCCGTCTCGCGGGTGATGATGCCGATCATCTTCAATTCCGGCGGGTAGTTCGAATCGACGATCGCCTGTACAGTGCGCTCGAGCACGTGGTAGGGCTCCGTGTACGTCGGGATCACGCACAGGTGGTAGTACTGGAGCGGGTCGCGGGTGCCCTGCTTCTGGTCCTCGCGGCACAGCGCCAGCCAGTCCTTGGACATGTCGCGGCGCATCCGCCACATCGTGCTGTACACGCCGGTCACGACCGTGACCGCGCGAAACAGCCAGTAGACGTCGAACACCAGCACCGCCGCCGCGACAGCGAGCGCGCCCGGCGACTGGAAGATGATCGGGATCCAGGCCGGCGCCAGCAGCAGGATCCAGGTGACGAGACCGGGCGCGGCCTCGAAGAGGCGCGCGCCGAACTGCCGCAGCGAGTGCTGGAGGACCGATGCGGGGCGCTCCGCCGGGATCGTCGCCATGGGCCGATTATGCGGCGCGCCTGCTTGGGAATACCTGAGATCCCGGCAGTCTTCTAGTAGGTATGGAAAACATGAAGCACTTCGACGGCCCGAATTTCGAGGCCGACGTGCTCCAGGCAAGCGAACCGGTCGTCGTCGACTTCTACGCCGACTGGTGCGGTCCCTGCCGGATGATGACACCGGTCGTGGAGCAGCTCGCGGGCGAGTACGCCGGCAAGGTGAAGATCGGCAAGCTGGACGTGGACGTCAACCAGGACATCGCCATCCGCTACGGCGTGATGGGCATCCCCACCCTTGGCATGTTCCGGGGCGGGAAGCTGGTCGACCGCCTGGTCGGATATCCCGGCGGGGCGGCTCCGATCAAGGCCTGGATCGAGAAGAACGCGAGCGTAACCGCGATCAACTGACCGAGCCT
>JBGQGS010000116.1:0-7589 GCA_041497555.1 Candidatus Dormibacteraceae bacterium
CTCCGCCAGGGCGCAGAGGTACAGCGGAGTGGCGTCCACCGTGCCGAAGAGGATGCCCGGCCACAGCCCGCGGTCGACGAGGTCCCCGGTGCGAACCTCGTGCAGGATCTTGCCCGGCTGTTCTTCGGTGTCGCGATCCACGTGCCGGCCCTGGTGCGCGGCCAGGTAGCGCAGCGCGCCACGGGCGATCTGCGGGTTCATGGGCAGGGCGAACATGGACGTGAACAGCGCGTCGCGTCCGAACGGGACGGCGAACCAGGGCAGCCCACCGGTTGGGTAGATCCCTGTGGGGTAGCGGTCGCACAGCATGCGCATGTCGTCGCGGCTCTGCCGCAGCAGTTCGTTGAGCGCGGGGTTGTCGGTCTCGAACGTGGCGCAGTCGGCCGACCACTGGCTGTACGCATTGCGGACCCGATCCAGGCCCACGTCGAACGTCGGAATTTCGAGACCAGCTCCAGTCATCACGTCGACGGCAAGCACGAACCTTTCGCCCGGCCCGAGCTCCAGCCGGTGGTGGCTTCCGGCCGGGCGAAGGATCACCTCCGTCACTCGGGAGGAGCCGCCCGCATCGCGAAGCACGATTCCCCGGCCGGTCTTGGCGCCCGCAGCCGGCGGTGGGAGGGGCAGGTTGGGCACGATGCCGCGAATGGCGAGCATGGCGGCGAAGTCCGCTCCGAAGACGAGTTCTAGGTCGGCGACGACGTTCGAAATGCCAGGGTTGGTGATCGTGATTCGCTCGTGCAGCCCCTTATCCACATACCGCTCGCGGCTGACTCGCAAGGCGCCGGCAGCCAGCTCCAACACGACCCATCCCGCCTCCACCTGAACATCCACCGGCTCCGGCTCATGCCCATCGATGAGCAGGTGGTAGTCGGAGAGAAAGCGCGTGTCGCCCAGCCACAACCCATGCCCGTCCGGCCCGTCGGCCCGCATCGCACCGTCGCGGCCTGAGACCGCGAATTGGCGATCCTCCTTGAGGGTCACCCGCTGACTTGAAGGGAAGTTTCTCACTGGCCAGGTTAGGTCGTCAGCGAACGATTCCGGGCGACCGCACCCAACCAGGAGGCGCTTGGCTTCGGATGCCGGGCGAAGGTCTGCCTGTCGACCGCGACCAGCCCGAACGTCGGCGCGTAGCCCAAAGCCCACTCGAAGTTGTCCAGCAAGGACCAGTAGAAGTAGCCGCGCACGTCGATGCCTTCGGCCAGGCAGCCCTGTACCTCACGAAGGGCAGCCTGCATGTAGGCGATGCGCCTTTCGTCATGCGCGGTGGCGATCCCGCTTTCGGTGACGAGGATGGGGAGACCCGGGCAGCTCTTCGCTGCCCTCCGGATCGTCGCGCCGAGGGCCTGGGGGTAGTCCTCGTACCCCATCTGCGTCGTCTGGTCGGTCTCGGTCAGCTCGCGCGCGGTGTCGCTCCAGTCGTAGCCGGGGCTGCGCGGCCCCTCCGGGCCGATCCGGAAACGCGTGTACGTCTGTACCCCCACGAACTCGTCCTTGCGGGCCAGCGCGAAAAACCAGTCGTTGACGCGAGATTCAACCTCGAGTGACGTAGTCCCGGGCTCCGCGCCGTCCTCGTGCTGAAGCTCGGGGAGGGCCAGCGTGACACCGACTGGAATCCTGTATCGAGAGCGGATTGCCGCCGCGCCGGCCTTGTGGGCCTCGAGCAGGTTGTCGATCGCGCGTTGCGCGCCGTCCCGGTCATCGGTGTGGCCGGGCGGGTTGATGCCCAGCATGTAGCCGCTCGAGCCCAGGCCCTGCGGCTCGTTGATGGTGCAGGCGCACGTGATCAGTTCGCCGAGCGCCGCCGCGGCGCGGTCGCAATACCGCGCGAAGAGGGACGGAAATCGGTCTGACGCAAAACCGCCGGCGTCCTGCAGCCATTTGGGAAGCGTGAAGTGATGGAAGGTGACGATCGGCGCCACGTGATGCTCCTGGCATGCCTCGAGCACCCGCCGATAGTGGTCGAGCTCGGCCCGCGAGAACTCTCCCTCGGCAGGCTCGATGCGCGCCCACTCGATGCTGAACCGGAAAGCGTTCAGCCCGAAGCCGGCGAGCATTGAGATGTCCTCGCGATAACGGTGATAGAAGTCGCAGGCGTCGCCGGACGGCTCGCGGCACGGCGTCGATTCGACGTGCTCCCACCACCACCAATCGCTATTGGTATTGCCGCCCTCGACCTGGTGGGCGGCCACCGCGGCGCCAAAAAGGAAGTTTTCGGGAAACCGGGTGGTGTCACTCATCCGGCGGAGTGTTCCACAGACGGGGCTGCGCGCGGGCGGGGGTCGATGCGACCTGGCGGCGCGCTCCTCCCGTCGCGACCTTAGAATGGTTGACAAATAGGGGTAGCACCGTCTGCTCAGCATTCGAAGGGGGATTTGAGAGTGCGCCAGTTGTGGTTGAAGCGAAGCCTGATCCTGTCGCTCCTCGCCGTCCTGACGGCCGTGGCCTGCGGCACCAGTTCGACTCCAAGCGCCGGTTCCGTGAACGTGATGGCCACCTGGACCGGGGCTGAGCAGGCCTCCTTTTTCGCCGTGATGAAGCCGTTCACGGATCAGACAGGGATCAAGATCAACTACGAGGCCAGCCGGGACCAGGACGCGCTCCTGACGACACGCGTGGCGTCGGGCAACCCGCCCGACCTTGCGGCCGCCCCCAGCCCCACCCTGCTGACCAACTTCGCGAAGCAGGGCAAGGTGGTCGCCCTCAACAGCGTCGTGGACATGACGGCGCTGCAAGCTCAGAACGCGCAAGGATGGATCACCCTCGGCGAGCCGCTGAACGACGGCAAGCTCTACCAGATTTACTCATGGGTCTCCCTCAAGGGGCTGATCTGGTACAACCCCAAGAACTTCCAGGCCAAGGGCTACAACGTCCCCAACAGCTGGGACAACCTGCTCGCGCTGCAAGACACGATCAAGAGCGGCGGGACCACTCCGTGGTGCGTCGGTCTGGAGAGCGGGGCCGCATCCGGCTGGCCGGGCAGCGACTGGGTCAAGGAGATCGTCCTCAGCCAGTCCGGGCCGACCGTCTATGACAACTGGTGGCAGGGCAAGCAGAAGTGGACCTCGCCCGAGATCAAGCTCGCCTGGCAGACGTGGGGGCAGATCCTTGGGTCGGGCGACAGCAACGTCTACGGCGGCGCGAAGAACATGGTCGCCACCAACTTCGGCGACGCCGGCACTCCTATGTTCCAGAACCCGCCCAAGTGCTACATGCACAACCAGGCCTCGTTCATCACCAGCTTCTTCCAGAGCGCCAACGCATCACTCCAGGCGGGAACCGACTACAACTTCTTCCCGCTGCCTGACATCAACGCTCAATACGCCGGCGCCCACGTGGTCGCGGGCGACGCATGGTCGATGTTCCACGACACCCCCCAGGCCCGGTCGATGATCAAGTACCTGACGACCGCTGACGCCCAGGCGATCTGGGTCAAGCGCGGAGGCAAGATCTCGCCCAACAACCAGGTTCCCCTGGCCGACTACCCTGACGCGCTGTCGAAGTCGACCGCCCAGATCCTGGTCGCCACCAAGATCGGCAAGTACGACGCGGGCGACCTGATGCCGTCCGACATGAAGAACGCCTACTGGTCGGCGGTGCTCCAGTTTGCGCAGAACCAGTCGAACCTCAACTCGATTCTCGCGAACCTGGACGCGATCCAGACCAAGTCGTATAAGTCGTAATCGACTCGCCGTAAGACATGGACTTCAGCGTCCTGCTGACGGACCTGCCGACGCTGGTCGTCGTGATCATCGGCGTGCCAGCGGTGCTCGCCGGCTACATCGTGGGCGGCGAGTACCTGGTCCGGTGGCTGCCAGACAAGGCGCGCCCGGCGGTCCGGCCGTGGATCTGGGTCGCGCCCGCGCTTGTCCTGGTCTCCGGATTTCTTGTCGCACCTGCCGTCGGCACCATCACCCAAAGCTTCCAGGACCAGCACAGTAACTTCGTCGGTCTCGAGAACTTCGGCAACCAGCTGAGCGGATTCCCGACCGGCGGCGCATGGATCGCCATCCGGGACAACCTCTTCTGGCTCATCTTCTACACAGTTTTCGTGCTCGCGTTCGGCCTGCTGTTAGCTGTCCTTTTCGACCGGGTGCCCTACGAGAGCTTCGTCAAGTCTCTGATCTTCATGCCGATGGCGATCTCATCCGTTGCCCTCGTCGTGATCTGGAAGTTCATGTACGCGTATCAGCCGCCGGGGCAGCCGCAGACCGGCACCCTCAACTTCATCCTCAACTCTCTGTTTCACCAGGACCCCAGGACGTGGATCCAGGACGAAACCCTGCTGCTGGGGCTGATACCGATCAACAACCTTGCCCTCATTGCAGCAGCCGTATGGGGCATCGTCGGATTTTCAATGGTGATCTTGTCGGCTGCGCTCAAAGGCATCCCGGCCGACCTGCTCGAAGCGGCGCGCGTGGACGGCGCGGGTGAGATCACCATCTTCCGCCGGGTCATCTTTCCGCTGATGATGCCCACCGTCGTGGTTGTCGGGACGACGCTCGTGATCTTCGCCCTCAAGGCCTTCGACGTGGTCTATGCGATGACCAACGGCAACTACAACACTGACGTGCTCGCCAACCGCATGTACAAGCTGTTGTATCAGCATTTTCCGAGCGATTATCCAAACGCGAGCGCAGTGGCCGTCATCTTGCTGCTGACGGTCATCCCCGTGTTGATCTTCAACCTGCGCCAGTTCAGGGCTGTGGAGGCTAGGCGATGACGGTCGCGATCGCCTCTGCGACTTCCTCCACCACGGCCAGGTTCTCGCCCCGATGGCTCGCCGACCGCCTCTCAGGTGTGGTCCTGCACATCGCGGTGATCAGCCTCACGGTCGCCTGGATGGTACCCACGATCGGCCTCCTGATCACGTCGTTCCGCACGCCGCAAGACATTGCCAACAGCGGGTGGTGGACAGCGCTCTCGCCGCCGTTCAAGTTCACGCTGGACAACTACTCCCAGATGTTCTCGTCGAGCAACCTCGGACAGAGCTTCTTCAACAGCTTCATGATCTCCATCCCGGCCACGATTATCCCGGTCACGTTCGCCGCATTTGCGGCGTACGCGTTCAGCTGGATGAAGTTCCCTGCCCGCGACTGGATCTTCCTGGCCCTCGTCGGGCTCCTCGCCGTGCCCCTGCAGCTCACCTTCGTCCCGATCCAGAAAGTGCTCGTCTCGGCCCACCTCACACCTGACAATCTGACCGCGCTCGGCCTGCCGCCCTTCATCCCGCTGTGGTTCGCCCACGCCGGCTATGGCCTGCCGTTCTCGATCTATCTGCTGTCCAACTTCTTCCGCGCCCTCCCGAGTGACCTGTTCGAGTCAGCGGAGATCGACGGCGCAGGAACGCTGACCGTCTTCTTTCGCATCGTGCTGCCCCTTTCCGTACCCGCGCTCGCGTCGCTCGTGATCTTCCAGTTCTTGTGGGTCTGGAACGACCTGCTGGTGGCCCTCATCTATGTCGGCGGGACGGCGGCGGTGGCACCGGTGACGGTTACTCTCGTGAACCTGGTCGGCTCGTATGGGCAGAGCTACCAGCTGTTGACCGCGGCCGCCTTCTTCTCCATGATCGTGCCTCTGGTCGTGTTCCTCAGCCTCCAGCGATATTTCGTCCGCGGCATCCTCGCCGGTTCTGTGAAGGGATAGATAGAGATGGCATCAGTCACCTACGACCATGTTGTGAAGCGCTACACCGCGGACCTCACCGTAGTCAAGGACTTCAACGTGGAGATCAAGGACAAGGAGTTCATGGTCCTGGTCGGCCCTTCCGGCTGCGGCAAGTCGACCGCTCTCCGCATGCTCGCAGGACTCGAGGCGATCACTGAAGGGGAGATCCGGATCGGTGACCGTGTCGTCAACAACGTCGCGGCCAAGGACCGCGACATCGCGATGGTCTTCCAGTCCTATGCGCTCTACCCGCACATGAGCGTGTACGACAACATGGCCTTTCCGCTGCAGATGCAGCACATGAAGAAGGCCGATATCGACCAACGCGTCAAGAACGCCTCTCGGATTCTGGGCCTCGACAACTTCCTGAAGCGCAAGCCTCGTGCCCTGTCGGGTGGCCAGCGGCAGCGCGTCGCTCTCGGCCGGGCGATAGTGCGCAGCCCGAAGGTCTTCCTGCTCGACGAGCCCCTTTCCAACCTCGACGCCAAGCTGCGCGGCCAGACGCGGATCGAGCTGCAGAAGCTGCACCGCGACCTCGAGACGACCTTCATCTACGTCACGCACGACCAGGTCGAGGCGATGACGATGGGTGACCGGATCGCGATCATGAACGCCGGCATCCTCCAGCAGGTCGGGACGCCGGGCGACATTTACGACCACCCGGCCAACCTCTTTGTCGCCGGCTTCATTGGCAGTCCCACCATGAACTTCGTGCCGGCGACGGTTCAGAACGGCACAGCGAAGGCCTCTGGCTTCGAGGTCAAGCTGCCGAAACCAGTCGACGCAGGCAAGGGCACGCTCGGGTTCCGGCCCGAGGCGGTTACCGACAGGATCGTCGACGGCGGCCCCGCGATGGAGATGAAGGTCGATGTGGTGGAGCGGCTCGGCTCCGACCAGTTCCTGTATGGCCAGGTCGGCAGCGACCAGGTCACCGCGCGCGTCGATCCGCGCATGGCTGTCCAGCCCGGTGACAAGGTTCGCCTTGGCCTGGACACCCGCACCCTGCACTTCTTCGACGCGGAGAGCGAACTCGCCCTGCTCTAAGCAGGCCTTCAAGCTTGGAGCGGATCCGGGCGCTCGAGGACTTCGACACTGCCCGCTTCCGGGCCTTCAGGCGCGCGATCGGCTCCATCCTGACTCGGCGTGCCCGCCGCCTTCAGTCGATCGAGCCGGTGCTCGAAGCCGCAGGCCTCGAGGGCCGCTCCTACGGCGGCGTGCGGGAGATCCCGCTGGAGATGATCGTGGGCTCTGCGGCGCCGCCTTCGAAGACCGGAGACTTCGACCCGGGCTTCCTGCCCGTCAACCGCCGGCTGCGTGGCAGGTGGACGCGGATCTACCGAGAGATGGTCGAAGGCGATGAGCTGCCTCCGATCGACGTGTACAGGGTGGGCGACGACTACTACGTGATCGACGGGCACCATCGCGTGTCGGTGGCGCGCAGCCTCGGCCGCGCCACCATCAACGCTCGCGTGGTTGAGGTGAAGACTCGCGCGCCACTCGGACCCAAGCTTGACGCGGCCGGTCTGCTGCGCGCAGCCGAGTACGCCGCCTTTCTCGAGACGACACAGCTGCATCGCGCTCGTCCCGAGGCACGCCTCGAGTGCAGCCGGCTCGGCCGCTACGACGAGATCCTCAAGCACATCCTCGGCCATGGCTACTTTCTCGGCCTCGAGCAGGGCCGCAACGTGCCGCTGCCGGATGCTGCCGCGAGCTGGTACGACCACGTCTACCGCCCGGTCGCCGAGGCGATCCGGAAGCATCGCGTGCTCGAGCAGCTTCCGGGCTGGACGGAAGCGGACCTGTACGTGGAGATCACCCATCGATGGCTCAAGCTGAGCCAGGTGGGCGCGGCCTCCGGCCCGGACACGGCGGTGCAGGCGTTGCTGGACGAGCACGCGAATGCCTGGTGGCGGCGTCGCCAC
>JBGQGS010000117.1:0-7558 GCA_041497555.1 Candidatus Dormibacteraceae bacterium
CGATGGCGATGTGCGCCGTACGGCAATGGCGCCGGGGCCGTCGGAAATCGCCACTGATTGGCCGGCACGGGCGCCGAGGTATGCGAGGTAAGCCGGCACCAGGGGCAGCACGCACGGCGACACGAACGAGACAAGACCCGCAAGAACCGCAATCGGGGGGCTGATCCCGTCAAGTCCGGCGCCCGCCGCCAGGTACAGGTTCGCCACTTCGCTACTGGCGCTGCAGCGGCACAGGCTGACGCGCGATCTCGTCGATGGCGTCCAGGACCTGTGGCCACACGCGCTTGGGCAGGTCGTGGCCCATCCCCTGGAACTCGATCAATCGCGCGCCGGGGACAGCGTCCGCCACAAGTCGCCCGTTCTCGACCGGCACCAGCACATCGTCGATGCCGTGAATCACCAGCGCGGGGCGGCGAACTTTCTTCAACCGCTCGACGCGGCCCTTCGCCGCCAGGATCGCGACGAGCTGCCGGCCGACGCCGACCGGGTAGTACGCGCGCTCAAAGGCTCGCGTGGCACGCGTCCGCTCGAACGCCTCGTCGAACGGATCACCCGAGCCGAGAAGTGCGCGCCGGATGGACATCGCCTGCTCGATGCAATCCTCGCGGGTGGAAGGCGGCGTGACCGTCAAGACCGCCGTGCCCTCAGGCTTTGGCGGGACGGCATCGGTCCCGCCCGGGCCGGACATGATCGACGTCAGCGAGAGGACGCGGTCCGGGTGGTTGAGGGCGACCAACTGAGCGATGAAGCCCCCCATCGACGCGCCGACGATGTGCGCGGCGCCGACGCCTAGAGCATCGAGCAGTCCAGCCGAGTCGTCGGCGAGATCATCGAGCTGGTACGCCGGTTGCGGATTGCCGCTGAACGCGGCGGCCATGTCGGGATAGCCGGCGTCCTCCATCCTGGTGGACAGACCGGAGTCCCGGTTGTCGAAGCGGATGACATGAAAGCCGCGGTCCGCGAGCTGAGTGCAGAAGGCCTCGTCCCAGCTGATCATCTGCGCGCCCAGGCCCATGATCAGGAGAAGCGGCCGGGCGTCGGGATCCCCGAACGTCTCGTACTCGATCTCGATTCCGTTGGCCCTGGCTCGCGGCACGAACCCATCCTAGTGCTAGCTACGCTTAGCGGTCGTGAACACAACGCTTCCCGCTCGCTCCGACGTGGACAGGCGCTTCACCTGGGACGGCGAGAGCGTCTTCCCGGACGAGGCCGGCTGGGAGCAGGCAGTCGAGACCATCGTTGCCCGGCTGCCCGATCTCGCCGAGTTCAAGGGCCACCTGGGCGACTCGCCGGACGCGCTTGCCGATTGGTTCGATGCGAACGAGAGCGTGCACCGGCTGTTGGGCAAGGTGTTGGTCTACAGCACGATGTCGTACTCGGTGGACACCGGCAACGAGACGGCGTTTGCCCGCACAGACCGGGCGCGCTCGGTTGCGGCCCAGCTCGGCGCCGCGACCTCGTTCGGGCTTCCCGAGATGATCGCGATCGGCCTCCCGAACCTTCGGCTGTGGGTGGCGAGCTCGCCAAGGCTGGCTCACCTCGGCCATTACTTCGACCGCGTCGAGCAGCTGCAGACGCGAATTCGTAGCGCCGAGGTCGAGGAGGTCCTGACCCAGGCGTCGGACCCTCTCGCGACGGCGCTTTCTGTGCACGGGGTGCTCGCCAACGCCGACCTGAGATTCGCTCCGGCCGTCGGGACGAACGGCGAGGAGCAAGAGGTGGCCCAGGGAACGATAGGCGCGCTTCTCACGAGCCCGGACCGCGAGGTGCGGCGGACGGCCTTCGAAAGCTACGCCGACGCACACCTCGCGATGCAGCACGCCATGGCGGCGAGCCTGGCAGGCGGCATCAAACGCGATGTCTTCTACGCGCGGGCGCGGGGGTTCCCGTCATCCCTGGCCGCGGCGCTGGAGCCCAGCCACATCCCCCCCGACGTCTATCACGCCGTGATCCGAGCGTTCCGTGAGAACGTGCAAACCTGGCATCGCTACTGGCGCGTTCGGCGCAAAGCGCTGCGTCTCGACGTGCTGAAGCCCTACGACACGCGCGCCCAGCTCGGCCCGTCGACGTTCAAGGTCCCGTATGAGCAGGCGGTCGAGTGGATCGCCGAAGGAGTCAAGCCGCTCGGCGAGGAATACGTCCGCATCCTGCGCCAGGGCGCGCTGGAGGACCGGTGGGTCGACGTCTACCCGAACAGAGGCAAGCGCATGGGCGCGTTCTCGACGGGCGCGCCGGGCACGATTCCTTTCATCTTCATGAGCTACAACGACGACATCTACTCGTTGAGCACGCTTGCGCACGAGCTCGGTCATTCGATGCACTCGTACTACGCGCGCAAGACGCAGCCCTTCATCTATTCGAACTACGGGCTTTTCCAGGCCGAGGTCGCGTCGAACATGCACCAGGCGCTCGTCCGGCGCCACCTGCTTGCCACTCAGACGGATCCTGCGATCCAGGTCGCGGTGATCGAAGAAGCGATGTCGAACTTCTACCGCTACTTCTTCATCATGCCTTCGCTGGCCCGGCTCGAGCTGGAGATGCACGAAAGGGTCGAGCGGGGCGGCGCCGTCACCGCCGATTACCTCAACCACCTGATGGCCGACCTGATGATGGAGGTCTACGGCTCAGAGGTCGAGGTCAGCGGGCGCGACCGCGATCGCATCGGCTCGACCTGGGCCCAGTTCCACACCCATCTGTACAGCAACTTCTACGTGTACCAATACGCGACCGGTATCGCCGGCGCGGACCACCTGGTCGACGCTGTGGCCGGCGGCGACTCGAGTGCCGTCGAGCCCTACCTGGCCTTTTTGAAGAGCGCCGGCTCTATGTACCCACTCGACGGTCTGCGGATGGCGGGCGTCGATATGACGTCACCCGAACCGGTGGAGGCGGCGTTCGCGACGCTCGCCCGGATGGTGACCCGTCTCGAGAAGCTGACGGCCTAGCTCAGGACGATCCGGTAGACGTTAGTCTCGCGCAGCTTGAACCCCATCTTGGGGTAGAGCCGGTTCGCGGCCTCCCGCTGCACGCCCGACTGCAGCTCGGCGACTTGCGCGCCTCGCCGACGAGCGATGTCCAGGCACGCATTAACGAGCGCCGCACCGACGCCCTTGCCTCGCGCGCCTTCGTCGACGACCACCTCGTCGAGTCGCGCTTTGATCCAGAAAGGCGTCGTGTAGACGATCACCGTGGCGGTGCCGACGATCTCCTGTCCGTCCCGGGCCAGAAGTAGCGTGACAGCCGGGTCAGCCATCAGCTCTAGCAGCCTCTCCATCGTGGGGACCGGGAGTTTGGGGTTGAGCTGCGGGAGCAGACGGGCAAGTGCCGCATGCACCTCGGGTGTGGCCTGGGTGGCCGGCTCGACGCTCACCATGCGCGGAACAGCCTAACCTCCTGATGATTCCCTCCCCCTTTTGGGGGAAGGTAGGGTGGGGGTGGTGAGGAACCCAGACTTCGACCGGCTCCGGCGCGTGCTGCAGAGCAGGCTGCTGCCGGCCATCCACCCCAGGCGCCACCCGCTCGGACTCTCGGCCTTTACCGTTCGAGGCGAGCCAGTTGGCTATGAGCGTGCAATCCGCGGAGAATACCGCCCCTTTCGCTCCGGCGAGCCGTGGGGTCCACCCTGGAGCACCACCTGGATCCACGTGCAGGGTCGCGTGCCGGGCGAATGGGCGGGTCAGAAAGTCGTCGCGCTGATCGATCTCGGGTTCGACGGCCCGACCGGCTTCACGTGCGAGGCGCTGGCCTGGAAGGACGGGCGCCCATGGCGAGGTGTCGACCCCAACCACAGATGGCTGCCGATCACCGGGCCCGATGTGGACTTCTACCTGGAGGCGGCCGCGAACCCGACCGCCACGCAATCCGGCGCTGAGCCGGCAGACTCGATGCTCGCCCTTCGCGAATCGGACGCTCCGGCGTTCAACTTCCGCCAGGCCGAGGTCGCGATCCAGGACGAGCGGGCTCGCCAGGCCGCGCTCGACTTCAGGGTCGCGCTCGAGCTGGCCGAAGCAACCAGGGATCCAACCCTGTTCGCTGCGCTGGAAGCAGGCGATCTCAGCGAGGTGATGTCGAGGCCGAGCCGATCCACGCATCGCATCACCGCCGTCGGTCACGCCCACATCGACACCGCCTGGCTGTGGCCGCTGCGCGAGGCGCGGCGCAAGTGCGCTCGCAGCTTCGCGACGGCGCTCGCGCTGATGGACGAGTATCCGGACTACCACTTCGCCGGCTCGCAGCCGGCCCAGTACGTGTGGATGAAAGAGCACTACCCCGATATCTATGGCGGCATCCGGGCCAAGGTCACCTCCGGCCAGTGGGAGGCGGTGGGAGCCATGTGGGTCGAGGCCGACTGCAACCTGCCCTCAGGCGAGGCTCTCGCGCGCCAGCTCTTGCACGGAAAGCGGTTCTTCATGCGGGAGTTCGGCTACGAGACGAAGGAGCTCTGGCTGCCAGACGTTTTCGGCTACCCGGGTTCGCTGCCGCAGCTCATCGCCGAAGCCGGCTGCGACTACTTCCTTACGCAGAAGCTGTCCTGGAACGACACGAACAAGCCCGAGCACCACACCTTCATGTGGGAGGGGATCGACGGGACGCGAATCTTCACGCACTTCCCGCCTGCCGACACGTACAACGGCGACTTCAGCGCCGGGCAGGTCGTCGGGAGCGCCGCGAATTTCAAGGATCCGTTGCGGTCCGATCGGTCGCTCTACCTGTTCGGATGGGGCGACGGAGGCGGTGGTCCAGAGCCGGAAATGATCGAGGCCGCGCACCGCTTGCGGGACGTCGAGGGATCGCCGCGCGTGGAGCTGGGCTCGGCGCGCGAGTTCTTCGAGCGCGCGAGCGCGGAGGCGAAGGACCTCACTACGTGGGTTGGCGAGCTGTACTTCGAGTTGCACCGCGGCACGTACACGTCACAGGCGTGGACGAAGAAGCTCAACCGCCGCGCCGAGCAGGCGTTGCGCGAGGCCGAGATCTGGTCGATCGCGGCGGGCGGACACGAGTATCCCGCCGCTGAGCTTGAGGTGGCCTGGAAGAAGCTGCTCCTGAACCAGTTCCACGACATCCTTCCGGGGTCGAGCATCGACTGGGTCTACGAGGAGGCAGAGCGTGACCTGGCCGACGTCGGCGCGACCGCGGGGGCGATCACCGAGCGCGCTGTCGGCGGGATCGCGGGCAACGGCCCGGAGCTTGCGGTCTTCAACGTCAACTCGCATCAACGTCGCGAGATCGTCGACCTGGGCGATCGCTTTCGGGTCGTCGAGGCGCCGGCCTGCGGTTGGGCGGTACAGAAGGACGCTTCGGTCCGGAGCGAGCAGCAGGTGACGGTTTCAGACGGCGCGATGGAAAACGACCTCCTGCGCGTGCGATGGGACCACCGAGGCCTGCTCACATCGATCTGGGACAAGGAGGCAGAGCGCGAGGTGTTCAGCCCCGGTGCTTACGGAAACTTGCTGCAGCTGCACGACGACGATCCCGCGAATTGGGACGCGTGGGACCTCGACATCGACTACCGGAAAACGGTCCTCGACATCACCGAGCTCTCGGCCCAGCAGGTGGAGCAACCCGGCGGGCTGCGCGGCGCGGTCCGCTTCACGCGCGAGTTCGGCCGGTCCAGGTTCAGCCAGCGGATGGTGCTCGACGCCGCATCGCGCGTGCTGCGTTTCGAGTGCGACGTCAACTGGCAGGAGGTGCACAAGCTGCTCAAGGTCGCCTTCCCCGTCGACGTGCATTCACCGCAGGCGACTTACGAGATCCAGTTCGGCCATCTCGAGCGACCGACTCACACGAACACCTCCTGGGACCTCGCCCGCTTCGAGGTCTGCGCCCAGCGCTGGGCGGACCTGGGCGAGGCGGGCTACGGCGTCGCGCTTCTGAACGATTGCAAGTACGGTTACGACATCCTTGGTTCGACGATGAGGCTCTCGCTGCTGCGGGCCCCGACGCACCCCGACCCGATGGCCGACCGCCGCTGGCACCGCTTCACCTACGCGCTCATGCCGCACCCGGGCGACTTCCGAGAGGCGGGCGTGATCGAGGCGGCGGAGGACCTCAACGCGCCGCTGCGCGTGGTTTCGAGTGGATTGCCCGCAGGCTCGCAACGTTCCCTGGTCGAATTGAATACCCGGCAGGTGATCGTGGAGGCGATCAAACGCGCCGAGGACTCAACCGCCGTCGTGCTCCGCCTCTACGAGGCGTGGGGCGGCCGGTGCCGTGCTCGGTTGAGGACCACCCTGCCCGCAAAACGCGCGTGGCTCTGCGACCTGCTCGAACGCGAGCGGAACGAGGTCGAGGTGCACGATGGCGAGCTGGAGCTCGAGCTCACGCCGTTCAAGATCCTGACCCTGAAGTTAGAGCTCTAAACCAGACGCAACAGCGCTGCCGTCGCCGCCGCGCTCGCGACCACGACCAGGAACGGGGCTCGCAGCAGCACCGCCACGACTGCGACGACCAGCGCGGCCGCGCGCACGTCCAGCACCAGGTGGTGACCGGTCGAGAAAGTCTGCGTCGCGACCAGCGCGGCGAGCAGCGCGACCGGGACCAGTGGAACCGTCCGCTGCACGCGAGGGTCTTGCAGAACGCGGGCGGGCAGCGAAAGCCCGGCGAGCTTGAGCATGTAACAGCTTGCACAGGCGACCAGCACGCCGGCCCACATCATGTCCGCGACCTCAGCACGCCGAACAAGGCGACCAGAAGCGCGACGATCAGCAGCGGAACCCCCGCCGGCACGAATGGCAGGCACACCAGCGCCACCACACCGGCGGCGAGGGCGATCGCCATCGGCTCGCGCGCGCGCAGCCGCGGCGCGAGCAAGGCTAGGAAGGCGGCCGGCGGGGCTGCGTCGAAGCCGAGCACCTTAGGATCGGGCAGCGCGTGGGTGGCGAGCGCCCCGATCAGCGTGCCCAGGTTCCACAGCGTGAACACCGCCAGGCCCGTGGCCCAGAAGGCGAGCCTGCTCTCCTGCACCGACTCACGCGCGATCGCCATCGCCGTCGTCTCGTCGATCACGAAGTGCGCAGCGAGGGCACGCCACCATCTCCGGCGCTCCAGGAGCGACGAGAGCCTGACGCCGTAGAGCGCGTTGCGCGAGCCGAGCAGAGCCGCCGTGGCGGCTCCCGCCCACACGCTGCCGCCGGCCCCGACGACCCCGACGAGTGCGAACTGCGACGCGCCGGTGAACATCAGCAGCGACAGGGCGCACGTTTGAACCAGCGACAGGCCAGCGGCGGTCGAGATCGCTCCGAACGACAGGGCATAGGCGCCGGTCGCGACCCCGATGCCCAGCGCGTCCCGGATCACCCCCTGGCGGGTCTCACTCCAGGTTCGCGTGGAAGCCACCTCGCAGAAGTTAACCGGCTTCCGCAGGTGGGCCCTTCCCGATCTGGACGGTTAGTGCATCGCCGCGCCCGACGGAGACAGGACCCACCAGAGGGCGCCGAAACCGTTGACGCCCTGCCCGGTCGTGTCGCCCGCCTGTTTGTCCTGCAAGAAGTAGTAGAGCGGGTGTCCCGCGTAGGTCACCTCGATCTTTCCGTCCGTGCGCGTCGTGGTCCCCAGCAGC
>JBGQGS010000118.1:0-7542 GCA_041497555.1 Candidatus Dormibacteraceae bacterium
ACTGTCAAAGGAAAGCGGCTGCCCGCGTCAGTCGCGTTCACTTACGAGAAGGACCGTACTTTTGGCCTCTTGGGTCGGCGGGACTTCTTCACAGCCTTTCAACTCGGTTTTGATGAGCCAAAGCAGCGCCTGCTCTACTCCAAGATCTAACCCAGGCCGCATTAAGTTCCACTCCACCAAGTGGCACCCCGATACCCCATGCTGAAGGGCCTACGGTGCCCAGGTGGCGATGTCGGCCTGCAAGGGCAGGTGGGCCGCCCAGACAGTAAAAACGTCACTTTCAGCAGCCTGTAGGTAATGCCTGTATGGGTCACCACGCCGCGAGGTAAATGCTGTGCCTGAACTTGGATCCGGGTGATTGGGTACAGCACTTACTTGGTAAGGAAAAGGTCCCCGGTTCGAATCCGGGCGTGGGCTCCAGACTCAATCGGAGCGTTCCTTCTCGGGTCTAGTCCCTTTGGGACGTCGCATACCATCGCGATGACCGAACCGCTCGATGGCCACGATCGCCACCATCGCCAATCCGTTCAGGGCAGCGATCGCGACCCATTCGGCGGGCCCGAGCGGCACCGTGTGGAACAAGATGTTGCCCGCGGGCAGATAGACGACAAGCAGCTGAAGCGCAAGCGACGCCAGCACCGCCAATGCCAGGTTGCGGCCGTTGCGAAACGCATGCCCGCCACCTTGTCTGCGGATGACGAACGCATAGGTCAGCTGGACGGTGACCAGCGTCGTGAAGACCATGGTCTGCACCTGCTGCCACGGGAGGTGCATGAGGTAATGACCGGTCACCAGGGCGGTGAGTGGTGCCGCGGACAGGAACAGCGCACGCCACACCAGCCCCCAGCCCTGACGCAGCCCCACGATCGATCGGTCCCTCGAGGGCGGGTGGCGCATCAAATCCCCCGACGGTGGGTCGGCGGCCAGCGCCAGGACGGGCAGCCCGTCGGTCACGAGATTGATCCACAGGATCTGCGCCGGCAGCAACGGTTCGCCGAGTGATCCAAAGGCCAGGAACCCGGCGCTCATGACGAACACTTCGGATGCGTTGGTCGTGAGCAGGAAGCGGATGACCTTCTTGAGGTTCTCGAAGATCGCCCGACCTTCGCCCACCGCGGCGACCAGGGTGGCGAAATTGTCGTCTGCGAGCACGATCGCGGCCGCATCGCGGCTGACGTCACTTCCGCTTCCCATCGCCACGCCTATGTCGGCCGCCCGCAAGGCCGGAGCGTCGTTGACGCCGTCGCCGGTCATGGCGACGATTTCGCCACGCTGCTGCCAGGCGTGGACGATCTTCACCTTGTCGGCAGGATCGACCCTCGCATAAGCCCCAAAACGGTGCACGTCCGCGCGAAGCTGCTCGGAAGTGAGACGCGCCAGCTCGTCGCCAGGAAGGACCTCATAGTCGTGATCGAGCAGCTTGAGGCTGCGCGCCAACGTGGCTGCCGTCTGCGGGTGATCGCCGGTAATCATGACCACGCGGATGCCTGCCCGATGCGCGATCTGGACTGAATGCGCTGCCTCCGGGCGGATCTCGTCGCTCAGAGTGACCAGCCCCACGAAGGTCAGGTCATGTTCCATGGAAGCGAGGTCTGCAGGGCGCGAATCGAGTTCCCTATAGGCAAGTGCGAGCGTCCTGAGCCCATCGGCGGCACGCTCGTGCACCGCTGCCATGATGCTTGTCCTCCGATGCGAATCCAGGTCAAATGGACCGGCCTTGGTCTCCACCGAGGTGGATAGCCCCACCACCACCTCCGGCGCGCCCTTGACAGCAAGCAGCCAACGCTTCTTCGTCTCCAATTGGTGGACGGTGCTCATCATCTTGCGCCTGGAATCGAAGGCCGCTTCGTCCACGCGAGGTGCCTGTGCGAGCAGATGCTTCACATCGATGCGCGCTTCCGCGAGGGCATGGAGGAGGGCGGCCTCGATCGGGTCTCCGCCGACCACATCCAGTGAGGCGTCGTTGCACAGTGCCGCTATCTCGGCGTACCTGCGGACGCGTGAATCGCCCTCCGGCAGTGTCCCAGGCGAGCCCTGCAGCCCCTCCAGAATCACCTCGTGCACCCGGATCTGGTTGCGCGTCAGGGTGCCGGTTTTGTCCGTGCAGATGACTGTGGCGGCGCCGAGCGTCTCAACAGCCTGGAGCCGTCGGACGATCGCAGATTGACTGGCGAGGCGCTGCACGCCACGAGCGAGCGTGATCGTCACCACCGCTGGCAGCCCCTCCGGCACGGCGGCGACGGCGAGCGCTACCGCCGTAAGGAACATCTCCTGGGCCGGGAAGCCCTGCAGCCACCCGATCACGAACACGGCGACGACCACCAGAACGGCGATGACCCCGATCAGCCGGCCGATGCGCTCGAGCTCGACCTGAAGCGGGGTCGGCGGCGGCTTCTGGACGAGCAGCGCGGCAATCTCGCCCATCGCTGTACGAGCGCCGGTCGCGGTGACGATAGCCAGGCCACGGCCGCTCAGCACGGTGGTGCCCATATAGAGCATGCAGGTGCGGTCAGCCAGTGGAGTCTCGGCCGGAACCGCATGGGCAGACTTCTCCTCGGCGAAGGCTTCACCGGTGAGGATCGCCTCGGCGGTGGCAAGGTGATGCGCCTGGCATAGCCTCGCGTCGGCGGGCACTCTGTCACCCGCATGCACGCTGATCAGATCGCCTGGCACCAGGCGGGCTGCCGGCACCGTGCCCAACCGGCCTCCGCGGACGGCTGCGGCCGTCGGGGCGGTCAATTCCCGCAGCCGGTCGAGCGCTTGCTCGGCGCGGTACTGCTGGGTGAACCCGAGGGCGGCGTTAAGCAGGACGATGGCGAGGATGACGGCCGCGTCAACGACCTCGTGCAGGACCAGGCCGCTGACCGCTACGGCAGCGAGCAGGATGATGACGAGCGCATCGGCGAACTGCTCGGCCAGCAGCCCGAACGGGGAGGCGCGCAGCTTCTGTTCGAGCTCGTTGGGACCGAGGGCGGCGAGCCGCGATGACGCCTCGGCCTCCACGAGACCGTGCTCCCGGTCGGTGGCCAGCTGGTCGGCGACCTCGGTGACGCTGAGGGCGTGGCTCACCCGGCTTGCGTCAGGCTGCCACTCCATGATGCACAGGCTGCCACGCGGTCACGCGGCCGGCCAGCCGCCCCGGCGCACTAGTTCGCGTCGCGACTTGAGGCCCAGCTTCGCGCGAATGTTGGCGGCATGAGTTTCAACGGTGCGGCGCCCGATTCCCAGGATCGAGGCGATCTCGCTGTCCATGTAGCCGCTCGCAACCAGCTTCGCCACCTCAGTCTCGCGTGCGGTCAGCTGTTCCGGCGATCCGAAGTCGGCCCGCCAGTGGTCGGAGGCCGGTAGATCCTCGGCTGGCCTAAAGCCGCCCGGTCCGTCTCCCATCCAGAGTTTGATCCGGCCTCTCGACATGTCCAGGATGGCGAGATCGAGCTTGCCGTCGCCGTCGAAGTCGGCGTTGACCACGGTCACGGGCCCATTGAACGCGTGGGCGACGATCTGGGGATCCGTCGGAATGTTTCTCAACAGCTTTGCGGACGAATTGCTCATATGTCCCTCCACTCGGTTTCGAGCAGAGGTCTCGCCGCAGGCTCTCCTGCGGCCGCTTCCGGGTTAAACCCCGCGTATGCGGGTCCCAGTCGAAAGCGGCCTTCGGGCTACTCCCCTCGCCGGTCGTCTAGAGGTTAGCACCAGCACATCGCACGAGGCGCGGGCGAAGATTCCGTACTCGTTACGGAGGCGCCCCACCAAATAGACGGATAGGCTTGTCGAATCAGCGAAGGGGAGTAGCCCAGAGCTCCGCTCCCGTCAAGACGGTGGCTTCACCCGGGATCGGTGGTGGTGGCGAACCACTGGCAAGACCTCCGCTCGGACTACCGAATGGAGGTCGAGCATGGCATCTGGACACGAAATGGATTGGCGCACACCTGAGGAGATCCGAAACCAGCTCGCGACGCAGCTGCAGGTTGACGATTGGCACTTAGCCGGGATCCCCAGTTCAGTTCTCTACCGGCTGCGAGATCAAGTTGCCATCGACGAACTAACCGGGGTGTTGAGCCGGCGGGCCGGGCTTGCCACCTTGACGAGTCAAATCGAGCGGGCACGACAGTCGGCCGAACCCGAGCTCGCGCTCGCTTTCCTGGATGTCGACGGGCTCAAATTCGTCAACGACACTCGCGGGCACGCCGCGGGCGACGATCTGTTGTGTGCGGTCACGCACACCCTGACGCGCTGCCTGCGAAGCAGTGACATCGTTTTCAGGTACGGCGGCGATGAGTTTGTGTGCGCGCTGCCGCACCTGAGCGTCGAGGCGGCGGGTGCACTGCTGCTCGACGCCTGGCGACATCTAAACGGTCAGCGACGGCAGTCCTTCAGCGCGGGGTTCGCAGAGCTTCGAGATGGAGATGACGCGTGGCGGCTCATCGCCCGCGCCGATGACTGCCTCTATGCGGGCCGGAGGGGACGCCGCCGCCTTGAGCGGAGGTTCGCGTCATGAGCCGCTCAAGCGTATGCAGCGACCTGGGTCGCGCCGCGCAACCGGCCTTGGTAGCGGAGCGCGAGCGCATTGCGCAGGGACTCTACAAGCACAGCATCCACCGGCTTTTCGGAATCGGCCTGAAGCTACAGGCTCTTGCCTTGAACAATGGCGATTCTGCAGCGTCCAAGCACCTGGACGAATGCGTGCGCGAGCTGGACCTTGCGATATCGGACCTGCGAGGGTTTGTTTTCGATCTGGGGCCCCACAATGTCTAGGAGGGCGACCTCTGCCGGAGGCTGGGCCGGAGCCAGCGACAGTCCAGTTCATGCGCCGCCGACCATCGGTTGACGAATGATTGTCCTCAGCCGCTCCGGCGCTGACCGGCGAGGGTCGCCGAGATAGATCTCGTGGTGTCTGCCGGCGAGCCGGTAGCCCTGCTTCTTGATGAACTCATGCAGCCGAGCGATCGTCGGCGCCTCGGCGCTGTAGGGCCCGACAAACATGATTTGTGCTGACCGGCCCTCCCGCAAGGCTTCGAGCCTGACCTTGGACAGCGCCGGCAGGGACTTCTTGCGCATGGCCTCGGCCCTGACCTTCTCGAGCACAGCAGGTGTGACTGCAGCGGGCTGCATGATCATCGCGGTCCACCGCCAGGTCATCTTCTTGTTCGGGCTGAACCCGCCGGCCGATCCCCAGAGGCCTTCGAGTGGTGAGACCCGGAACTCGATCCCGGCCTTCTTGAGCATGAACTTGGCGCCATACGACAGGCTGTATAGGGCCTGGATGGCGTCCTGGAACGAACCCGGCTTGTTGGGGTCTCCGGTCCCATCGATCATCAGGAATTGCAGTTCGGGTACGTCGATGATCGATGGCTCAGCCGAGCTCGGCTTGTACAACTCGGTCACAGTGACCCCCGAACCCGCGGCGCTCATGAGCAGACCACCGCTAGTCCCACGGGATGGGGTCGCGGCGCGCGTAGAAATGCCGCGGGTCGGGCGAGGCGACGGTGAAGTCGACCAGCGAGCGCATGTAGTTGGCGCGCTCGAACGCTTCGGGGTCCGGCGAAGAGGACTGGCTCATGCTGCCCTTGAGCTGCTCGACCGACTCGTACTCGTGCTCGTCCAGCCAGGCGCGCAGCCCACTGATCACCTGCCGCAGGTGGGTCGGACCGCGTCGCAGGAGCGCCGAAGCCATCATCGTGACGTCCGCGCCCGCCATCAGAAGCTTGACCACGTCGTGGGTCGTGTGGACGCCGCTGCTCGCCGCCAACGAGATCTTCACCTGGCTGCTGATGATGGCGATCCAACGCAGCGGCATGAGCGACTCGTACGACGTGCTGAGGTTGAGCGTCGGCACCACCTTCATGCGGTTCAGCGAGATGTCGGGATACAGGAAGCGGTTGAACAGGACCAGCCCGCTGGCGCCGGCGTCCCCTAGACGCTGGGCCATGTTTGCCAGCGAGGAGAAGTACGGCCCCACTTTGATCGCCAGCGGTATGGAGATTGAGCTTGCCACCTCGCCCACCAGGTCGACATAGCGGGCTTCGACCTCGGCGGAACCGACCTTGGGGTCGGCGGCGACGAAGTAAATGTTCAGTTCCAGCGCGTCCGCGCCGGCCTCCTCTAGGAGGCGCGCATAGCGGATCCAGCCGCCACGCGAAATACCGTTGAGGCTGGCGATGATGGGCACCCTCAGCCGCGCCTTGGCCTGCTCAACCATCTGCAGGTAGGACTCGGGGCCGGTGTTGTAGTCGTCGAGCCCCGGGAAGAAGTTGTGAACCTCCGGGAAGCTGTCGGTGCCCGTCTCCAGGATCGAATGCACGCTTAGCTCGTGGTGCTCGATCTGCTCCTCGAACAGCGACTGCAGCACGATCGCCGCCGCGCCCGCCTCTTCGAGGGCGAGCAATCCATCCATCGTTCCCGACAACGGGGAGGCGCTCGCGACCAACGGGTTGGCCAGCTCCATCCCCATGTAGGTGGTCCGCAAGTCTGCGCTCATGGCAGCTCCTCCTCGGCTTCATTTCCTTGAGTCGCGATGGGCGCCGTTTCCGAATGTCCGTCATCTGCGATCGAGCCGTTTGGCACATGACGCTCGACACCAGCCATCTGCTCGTACAGGTGTCGGCGTTCGTCGACGTCCGCCTGCGCGAGCGCCATCAGGCGCTCGGCCACGTCCGGCTTCGATCGAGCGAGCAGCGAGTAGCGGCCCTCCTTGGCGGCGAACTCGCGCAGCGGGATCGTCGGCGCGTTCGAGTCGAGGACGAGGGGAGGCTTGCCCTCCGCCTCGCTTCGCGGGTCGAAACGGTAGAGAGGCCAATAGCCGCTGTCGACGGCGTCCTTCATGTGAGACATGCCCGTGGCCATGTCGATGCCATGGGCGATGCAGGTGGAGTACGCGATGATCAGCGACGGTCCCGTGTGAGTCTCCGCCTCGGCGAACGCCTTCACTGTCTGCGCGTTGTCAGCGCCGAGGGCGATCTGCGCCACGTAGACGTTGCCGTAGGCGCTGGCGATGAGGCCGAGGTCCTTCTTGCCGGTGCGCTTGCCCGCGGCCGCGAACTTGGCGATGGCGCCGCGCGGCGTCGCCTTCGAGGCCTGCCCGCCCGTGTTCGAGTAGACCTCGGTGTCGAGGACCAGGATCTTGACGTCCCGGCCGGAGGCGAGGACGTGGTCCAGGCCGCCAAAACCGATGTCGTAAGCCCAGCCGTCTCCCCCGACGATCCACACGCTCTTGCGCACCAGGTGGTCGGCCAGCTCGGCGAGCCGGATCGCCGCGGGCGACTTCAGCCCGACAAGGCTTGCGCGCAGCACCTCCACGCGTTGGCGCTGCGCGGAGATGCCCGCCTCGGACGACTGGTCGGCCGCGAGGATGGCCGCGGCCAGGTCGGAGCCGACCTGGTGCGCGAGCTCATCGAGCAGCCGCTTCGCTGTTGCCGCGAAGTTGTCCAGCGCCAGGCGCATCCCGAGCCCGAACTCGGCGTTGTCCTCGAACAGCGAGTTGGCCCACGCGGGACCACGGCCTTCGCCATTGGCGGCCCACGGCGTCGTCGGCAGGTTGCCTCC
>JBGQGS010000119.1:0-7508 GCA_041497555.1 Candidatus Dormibacteraceae bacterium
CCGGATCTTCAGACCGTCGTCGAGAAAATTCGCGTTGAGCAGGTCGTTGTGGCACGGCACCAACGGCTGGGGGCCGCGGGCCGCGCGGATCCGCTCGGCCACATCGCGAGCGGAACCGAACTCCTTGGGAATCTCGACGCCGTTCGCTTCGGCCTCAGCCCGGTAAACGTCGACTACCGCGTACGCGTCGAAGCGCCCTGGGATCGCGGCTGCGGAATGCAGCCGGCGCAGCGTATCCGCCACGCGCGGAAGCACTGACGGGCTGCGCATCTCATCGGGAGGGATGGGCCGGCCGTCGATGAAGCGGGTCACGAGCCAGCCTTCAGATGCGACGAAATCCGCCACCTCCGGCCCGACCCCGATCTCCTCCGCCCGCAGGCTCGCCGCGTGCTCGACGGCGCGGTCGATGCCCAGGAGGCCGGTCTTCGCGCCGCCCATGCGCAACACGTAGGCGGCGCCGTCGACCTCGACCTTGAAGTTGTGGTTGGTGATGCCGCCGCTGAGCGCGGTCACCTTTGCGGGCCGACCCGGCCAGAGCCGCTCGACAGCCGTCGCCGCGCCGTCCACAGTCGCCGATCGTATCTGCTTGAATGGCCGCGTGAAGGTCGAGAGGCCGATCGACGCGGAGCTGACCGAGCTTCGCTCGAAGTTCGTACCTCGCGGCATCACGTCCGCCCACCCTCTGGTCGCCGACCGGGCCCAGGGGTCCGAGCTGTGGGATGTCAACGGGCGCCGGTACGTGGACTTCGCGGGCGGCATCGGCGTCATGAACGTCGGCCACGGCCACCCTCGCGTCATGGAGGCGGTCAGGGCTCAGCTCGAACGCGCCACGCACACCTCGTTCCAGGTGGTCATGTACGAGTCGTACCTGCGCTTGGCCGAGCGGCTTTGCGAGGTCGCGCCCCTGCAAGGGCCTAAGAAGGCGATCTTCTTCAGCACCGGGGCCGAGGCGGTCGAGAACGCGGTCAAGATCGCGCGCGCGTTTACCGGCCGGCCGGCGGTGATCAGCTTCCGCGGCAGCTTCCACGGGCGGACGCTCCTGACGCTCAGCCTCACCGGGTCGGTGAGCCCCTACAAGCAGAACTTCGGCCCCTACGCGAGCGAGGTCTACCAGTCCCCGTACCCGTACGAGTACCGCGGCTGGGACACGGAGCGGGCGCTCGCCTCGCTGGAGAACCTGTTCGAGTCCGAGGTTTCGCCGAAGCGGGTTGCCGCCGTCATCATCGAGCCGGTGCTGGGCGAGGGCGGCTTCGTGCCTGCCCCAGCGGACTTCCTCCGCCGGCTCCGGGAGCTGACCGAGAGCCACGGCATTCTTCTGATCGTCGACGAGATCCAGACCGGGTTCGGGCGCACGGGCAAGTTCTTCGCCATCGAGCACTCCGGGGTCCAGCCCGATCTCGTCACCGTCGCCAAGAGCCTGGCGGCCGGGTTCCCGCTGTCCGGCGTCGTCGGTCGCGCCGACGTGATGGACGCCCCGGACCCAGGCGGACTCGGCGGCACGTACGGCGGCAATCCCGTCGCCTGCGCAGCGGGCTTGGCCGTGATGGACGTGATGCGCGCCGAGAAGCTGCCGGAACGCGCCGCACGGATCGGCTCCGTCCTCGAAGAGCGCATGCGGAGCTGGGCTGCCGAGCACGACATCGTGGGCGATGTCCGGGTCGTTGGCGCGATGGCCGGCATGGAGCTGGTGCGCGACCGTGGCACCAAAGAGCCGGCGGACAAGGAGACGGCGAAGATACTCGCGGTCGCACGCGAGGAGGGTTTGATCCTGCTGCGCGCCGGCACGCACCACAACGTCATCCGCACGCTGATGCCGTTGACCATTCCCGATGAGCAGCTTCACGAAGGACTCGACATCCTGGGCTCGGCGCTCGGCCGGGTCGCCGCTGAGCACAAGGCATCACGGAAATAGGGAGGGGCTCATGAGCACGACGCTTCGACGCCACGAGATGTTCATCGGGGGCGAGTGGACGCCAGGTACCGGCAAAGAGCATCAGGAGATCATCAACCCGGCGACCGGCAAGGTCATCGCTCACGTGCCCAAGGGGACCCAGGAGGACGTGGACCGTGCCGTCGCCGCGGCGCGCAAGGCGTACGACGAGTCATGGTTCGACAGCACGCCCCGCGATCGCAGCGAGCGGCTGCTCAAGCTCGCGAGCGCGATCGAAGAGGACGGCGACGAGCTCGCACGCATCGAGTCAGAGAACGTCGGCAAGCCCCTCGCGCCCACCAGGTCGGAGGAGATCCCGCCGATCGCCGACTGCTTCCGCTTCTTCGCCGGCGCGGCGCGCATGCTGGAGGGTCGGGCCGCCGGCGAGTACATGACGGGCTTCACGAGCTTCGTCCGCCGCGAATCCCTGGGCGTCGTCGGCTCGATCGCCCCGTGGAACTACCCGCTGATGATGGCCACCTGGAAGCTCGGCCCGGCGCTCGCGGCAGGCAACACGGTGGTTCTCAAGCCCTCCCGGTGGACCCCGCTCACCGCGCTGCGGCTCGCCGAGCTCGCGGCTGACATCCTGCCGCCCGGCGTCTTGAACGTGATCACGGGCGACGGTGAACCGGTGGGCGCAGGCCTGGTCCGTCACCCGGGAGTCGCGATGGTTTCGCTGACCGGCGACGTCTCTACCGGGAAGGAGATCGCGCGCGCGGCGGCATCCACGCTGAAGCGGGTGCACCTCGAGCTTGGCGGCAAGGCCCCGGTGATCGTCTTCGATGACGCAGACCTCGAAAAAGTCGTGGAGTGGATCAAGATCGGCGGCTTCTTCAACGCGGGCCAGGACTGCACGGCCGCCACCCGCGTAATTGCGGGTCCGAAGATCTACGAGAAGCTGCTGGGCGACCTCGTGCCGGCGGTCAGCAGCCTCAAGGTTGGAGACCCGCTGTCGGACGAAACCGAGATGGGCCCGCTGGTCTCAGAGGAGCATGCGGTTCGAGTATCGGGCTTCGTCGACCGCGCTCGGAAAGCGGGCGGGGAAGTGCTCACAGGCGGCGCGCGGATCAAGAAGGCAGGCTCGTGGTACTCGCCGACCGTCGTCGTGCCGCACGGGCCCGATGACGAGATCGTGATGAAAGAAGTGTTCGGCCCGGTCGTCACGGTGCAGCGCTTCATCGACGAGGAGCAGGCGCTCAAGTGGGCCAACGGCGTCGACTACGGCCTGGCCGCATCGGTCTGGACGCGCGACGTAGGCCGCGCCCTCCGCATGGCGCGACGGCTGCAGTTCGGGACCGTCTGGATCAACACGCATATCCCGCTCGTCAACGAGATGCCTCACGGCGGCTACAAGCAGAGCGGTTACGGCAAGGACATGTCGATCTACTCGCTTGAGGAGTACACGCAGATCAAGCATGTGATGGCATCCCTCGACTGAGCGACTCACCAAAGGCGCCGGCGCTTCGCCTACAGGGGATTCGAAAGAACTACGGCTCGGTGGTCGCCGTCGCCGGCGTAGACCTCGTCATCGACGAAGGCGAGTTCTTCACGCTGCTGGGCCCGTCAGGCTCCGGCAAGACGACGCTGCTGCGGATGATCGCCGGCTTCGAGCGTCCTGACGCTGGTCGCATCGAGCTGGCCGGGCGCGACGTCACGTCGCTTCCGCCACACATGCGGGACACCAACACCGTGTTCCAGGACTACGCGCTGTTCCCCCACATGAGCGTCGCGCAGAACATAGGCTACGGCCTTCGCATCAAGCACATTCCGAGCGCGGAACGCCAGCGGCGCGTCGAGCGCGCGCTGCGGATGGTCCGGCTTGTCGGCCTTGACCAGCGGCGGCCCAACCAGCTGTCGGGCGGCCAGCGGCAGCGCGTCGCACTCGCGCGCGCGGTCATCAACGAACCCGAGGTCCTGCTGCTCGACGAGCCGCTTGGCGCCCTTGACCTGAAGCTGCGCCAGGAGATGCAGATCGAGCTGAAGCAAATCCAGAAGGAGGTCGGCATCACATTCATCTACGTGACCCATGACCAGGAGGAGGCCCTGACCATGAGCGACCGGGTCGCCGTGATGTCCAACGGGCAGATCGAGCAGATCGGGACGCCGGTCGACATCTACGAGCGGCCCGCCACCGAGTTCGTCGCCGGGTTCATCGGCATCTCCAACCTGCTGCTCAGGGATGGCGTCAAATTCGTGGTGCGCCCGGAGAAGATCCGCATGCTCATCGAGGGCGAGGAGCCGGAGCCTGGCATGCAGGTGGAACCCGGCACGGTAGAGGAGGTTGTGTACGTGGGTATGTCCACCCGCTACGTCGTCCGGCTCGACCGTGGGGAACAGCTGGTCGCAGTGCGCCAGAATATGGACGCCGCGGGCGACGCCCAGAGATTTCAAGGCCGGCCGGTGAGGCTGGCCTGGACGGCAGACCACACGTACGTTCTCGAGACGAAGGAGAGGTAGAGAAGATGAGTTCAACACATGGCGGCCTGGCCGGTTGGGGCCGGCTGGGAAGTTTCGCTGCGGCCGCTGTGCTCGCGGCGACGGCGTGCGGAGCCAGTACCAGCACCGGCGGTTCGACCGCAGAGCAGCCACCGACCGCGACCATGAAGCCGCAGACCTCGATCGGGGCAGGGGAAGGCCAACTGAACCTGGTTCTGTGGGACGGCTACGCGGACAAGTCATGGGTCGACCCCTTCACAGCCGCGACGGGGTGCAAGGTCACCCAGAAGCCCGCCGGGTCGTCCGACGAGATGGTCAGCCTCATGAAGGACGGGGGCGGCGGCCAGTGGGACATGGTGTCTGCCTCGGGTGACGCGGACCTCCGGCTGATCTACAGCGGCAACGTGAAGCCGATGAACACCGCCCTGATCCCGGACTTCACGAACTTCCAGACCTTATTCCAGTCTCCTGCCTACAACACCATCAATGGGATCCATTACGGCATCTCGCTGCAGTGGGGCCCCAACACTCTGCTCTACAACACGAAGAAGTTCGTCAACCCGCCGACCTCCTGGAGCGTCATCTACGACCCGGCAAACAAGGGATTGATCACGGTGCCGGACAACCCGATCCAGATCGCCGACGCGGCGCTGTACCTGAGCAAGACCCAACCCAGCCTGAAAATCACGGACCCTTATGAGCTGACCCAGACGCAGTTCGACGCCGCGGTCAACCTGCTCAAGCAGCAGCGGCCGCTGATCAAGAAGTACTGGGCCCTTGCGACGGATGAGATATCCCTGTTCCAGAACGGCGACGTGATGGTGGGTGCCGCGTGGCCATACCAGACCATCCAGCTCAAGCTTGCCGGCGCACCGGTCGCCGACACGATCCCGACCCAGGAGGGCGCCACCGGATGGGCAGACACCTGGATGCTGGGCACGAAAGCGGCGCACCCCAACTGCGCGTACATGTGGACGAAGTGGGTCAGCACCCCCAAGGTCCAGGCGATGCAGGCTCTTTCCTTCGGCGAAACGCCCGTCAACACCAAGGCGTGCGCTGAGATGGAGGCTCTTCAGGCCGGTTCGTGCGCCCAGTACCACGCCGACGCGCCCGGCTCTTACTTCGACACGATCAAGTTCTGGAAGACTCCGATCGCCACCTGTGACGACGGCAGCAGCAACTGCATCCCTTACTTGCAGTGGCAGGCGGCCTGGACCTCGATCACCGCGTAACTTTGCTTCGAGATGTCGGCTGAAGCCCTAAGGCGGTCCCGCCACAAAGGCGGCGGGGCCGTCCGGCTTCAAGCACTGCTGTGGCGGATGCCATGGCTGCGCTCGGTGATCTTGCTGTTGCCACCGATGGCGTGGTTCGTGCTCATCTACCTGGCTTCACTTGTGCTGCTGCTGGTGACGGCCTTCTGGACCATCGACCCATTCACGACGCAGATCGTTCCGGCGTGGAACCTGGACAACTTCAGGATCATCCTGTCGGACGACGCCTATCACCGGATCATCGGACGTACCGTCGGCCTGGCCGCACTCGTGACCATCACCGACGCGATGCTCGCGTTTCCTTTCGCCTACTACATGGCCAAGGTCGCGTCGCGCCGGACCCAGACCCTGCTCTTCGCCGCGGTCCTCCTCCCCCTCTGGGCCAGCTACCTCGCGCGGGTCTATGCCTGGATCCTCATCCTCAACCACAGCGGGGTCTTGAACTGGAGCCTGCAGGCGATCGGCCTACCCCCCGCGAACATCGGCTACACGAACACGGCGATGTGGGTGGTCTTCTCTTACATCTGGCTCCCGTTCATGATCATCCCTACCTACGCCGCGCTCGAGCGGGTGCCGGACTCGCTGCTCGAAGCGGCAGCGGACCTTGGCGCGCGGCGCTGGCGCGTCGTGAAGGACGTCGTGCTGCCGATGGCCCTGCCGGGCGTCGTGGCGGGCTCGATCTTCACGTTCTCACTCACGCTCGGCGACTACATCACGCCGATCCTTGTCGGCGGTGCCGGTTCGAGCTTCATCGGCAATGTCGTCTACAGCAACGTCGGCATCGCCAACAATGTCCCCTTTGCCGCCGCTCTGGGCACCGTTCCAATTGTGATCATGACCTTCTACCTGCTCGGGGCGAAGCGCCTCGGGGCCTTCGAGGCTCTGTAGCCGTGGAAGGAAAGTGGACGCGGATCGCGCTGAGTGTGTGGGCGGTCCTGATCCTCCTGTTCCTGTTCATCCCCATCCTTTTGATCTTCTTCTATGCGTTCAACACCTCGAACATTCAAAGCTGGCCGATCCCCGGCCTCACCACGAAGTGGTTCAGCTCGACCTGGAACGACCCCGAGGTGCGGTCGGCGCTCGCCCTTTCGGTCCAGGCCGGGCTGGCGGCCACCGCCGTCGCCCTGGTCCTTGGCTCGTGCGCCGCTTTCGCGGTGCACCGGACGGCGTTCTTCGGACGCGACGCGGTGAGCCTCCTCTTCATCCTGCCGCTCGCGCTCCCCGGAATCATCACGGGGATCGCGCTCAACGCAGCCCTGAGCTTCAGTGGAGTCACCTTTTCGATCTGGACGATCATCGTCGGCCATGCGACCTTCTGCATCGTGGTCGTCTACAACAACGTGCTCGCGCGACTCCGGCGCAGCCAGGGCTCGCTGATCGAAGCCGCCATGGACCTCGGCGCGAACGGTTTTCAGATCTTTCGGGACGTGACCCTGCCCCTGATCTCCACAGCCGTGGTCGCGGGAGCCATGTTGGCCTTCGCGCTCTCGTTCGACGAGGTCATCGTGACCACCTTCACCGCGGGCGCCCAGAGCACGTTGCCGATCTGGATCTTCGGCCAGATCCGCCACGGGATCTTGCTGCCCGAGGTCAACGTGGTGGTGTCGTTCGTGATCCTCGTCACGATCATCCCGGTGGTGATCGCCGCCCGACTCACCGGCGGCGGCGGAGCCGCGAGGGTGCCTGCCGCGCGCTAAGGGTTAAGCGGCGGTCGCTCCCATGTGGGGCCGGCGGAGGTCGTTGACCAGCCGCATCATGGCGTAGACCCACGCGGGCACGAACGCGATCGCCAGCCCCAACGGCTCTCCCCACGGCTGCGGGTTCTGCGTGGACGTGCCCACGATGAAGTAGCTCAGCATCTGGTAGATGCC
>JBGQGS010000120.1:0-7492 GCA_041497555.1 Candidatus Dormibacteraceae bacterium
CGTCAAGCGGGCGCATCGGGTGGCGCATGCCCTGCAGGCGGGCACCGTCTACATCAACTGCTACAACGTGGCCGATCCGGCGACACCGTGGGGCGGGGTGAAGCAGAGCGGTTGGGGCCGCGAGCTTGGTCCCTACGCCCTCGATCTCTACACCGAGATCAAGAACGTCATCGTCGACATCGCCTAGCCCAGACCCCATCTCCCCATCCCCCGGCTGCGCCGGGTACTTCCCCACAGGTGGGGAAGTGATGGGTTGTTTCGCTGGCGCGGTGTCGCCCGCGCCAGCCCGAGAAGCTACAGAGCCTGAGAGAGCGTGCGCAGGATGGCGGCCTCGCGCCTTAACAGGCTGGATTGACACTCGAACGAATGTTCGTAAGATCGAGCCATGGACCAGCCGGCTGCACCGACCGATATTTCCGGGGGCGAGCTCCGGGCACGAATGATCCGCAAGCGCCATGCGATCGACCTGATGGAGCTTTCCTTTGCCGAAGACGCGGCTCGGTTTGCCGCCACCGATGACTACGACGAGCTTGGTTTCGTCAGCGCCATCGACTGGATTCGCTTCAACTGCCACATGACGGGCGGCGCCGCGGCGGACCGGGTCGCGGTGGGCGAGACGATGCACCGGATGCCGAAGAGCCTCGAGGCTGTCGCCCAGGGCGAGATCGGCCTGGCGCACGTGACCGTGATGGCCAGGACGGCCGAAGCGCTCAAAGACCGCTTTGACGAGAGGCCGTTGATCGAGTACGCCCGCGAGCATTCACCGGGCAAGTTTCATTTCTTCTGCAGGCACGCGAGGCATGCGGCGGACCCGCAAGGCTACGCGGCTGAGGAGGCGGACCAGGTTGAAAACCGGCGCCTGTCGCTCAGCACGTGGATCGACGGCTCCATGGTCTTGAGCGGCGTGCTCGACGCGTTCGGCGGCGCCGCCTTGCGAACAGCGCTCGAGCCGCTGGCCCGAAGGTCAGGCGACCACGACCATCGCGAACGCGAGCAGCGGCTTGCCGATGCGCTCGTCGAGCTTGCCTCCGGCGGTCAGCAGCGGGTAAGCCTCCAGGTCACCAGCTCGGTCGAGACGTTGCTTGGCCTGGCGGGTGCGCCCGCGGCTGACATGGAGTTCTCACTTCCGATCTCGGCCCGGACCGTCGAGCGTTTGGCGTGCGATTGCTCGGTCACCCGCGTTCTGCTCGACTCGGAGTCCGCGGTGATCGACGTCGGGCGCTCGAAGCGTGTCGTCTCCGCGCCGGCGCGCCGGGCGCTCAACGCTCGGGACGGTTCCTGCCGGTGGCCGGGATGCGACCGGCCGGCGTCGTGGAGCGCGGCGCACCATGTCGTGCACTGGATCCACGGCGGGACGACCGACCTCGACAACCTCGTGCTGCTCTGCCACCGGCATCACTGGATGATTCACGAAGGCAGCTGGCAGCTGGTCCGCTCAGACGACGGGCGCATGCTCGCGATCCCGCCGACGGTGACCTTCGGTCCTTCGCCGCGGGGACCCGACTAACTAAGCCAGTTCTTCGTAGCCCAGGATTGGGCGAAGCCAGCGCTCCGCTTCTGTGACCGGCATGCCCTTTCGGCGCGCGTAGTCCTCGACCTGGTCGCGGCCGACCTTCCCGACCATGAAGTACCGCGACTGCGGGTGCGCGAAGTAAAGGCCGGCCACGGCCGCGGTCGGCGTCATCGCGCCAGACTCGGTGAGATCCATGCCGATCGACCGCGCGTCGAGCAGGTCGAACAGCTTGTGCTTCTCCGAGTGGTCGGGGCACGCTGGGTAGCCGAACGCCGGGCGGATGCCGCGGTACTTCTCACCGATGAGCTCCTCGCGGGAGTGCTTCGGTCCCTTCTCGTACCACTCCCGCCGCGCGAGCTCGTGCAGGTACTCCGCGAACGCCTCCGCCAGGCGGTCGGCCAGCGCCTTGACCATGATCGCGCGGTAGTCGTCGTGCTCGGCCTGGAACCGCCCGGCGAGCTCATCCACGCCCAGGCCGGCGGTGACGGCGAATGCACCGATGTGATCCCCGCCTTGTGCGACGAAGTCGGCAAGTGAGAAGTACGGCTTGTCGTCGCCGTGATCCACCTGCTGCCGGAGCATGGGGAAGCGCACGCCGTTGTCCAGCACGATGTCGTCGCCTTCGGCCCGCGCGGGCCAGAAACCGTAGACGCCTTTCGCGTGCAGCCAGCCCTTGGTCTGGATCTCGTCCAGCATCTCCTCCGCGTGGCTGAACAGCTCGCGCGCCACCGCGCCGTGCGACGGGCTCTCGAGGATGGCCGGAAACTTTCCCTTCAGCTCCCATGCGTGAAAGAAAAATGTCCAGTCGATGTACTCGCGCAGCGCGGAGATCCTGGGTTCGATGACCTTCGTGCCGACAAATGGCGGCTTGGGCAGGTCATCGAAGGCGAGGCGTTGCCGCTTCGAGCGTGCGTCGTCGAGCGTCAGCAGGGCGCGTCGTGTAGCCGAGTGCTGCGTGCGGAGTTTCTCCTGCAGCGCGCGGTTGTCGCGGTCGAACGGCCCGCGACGTTTCGTGTCGAGCAGGTCCGAAACCACGCCGATCACGCGCGAGGCGTCGAGCACGTGGACCGTTGAGCCCTCATACGCGGGCGCGATGCGGACCGCGGTGTGCTGTTTTGACGTGGTGGCCCCTCCGATCAGGAGTGGGATCTTGAACTCCCGCCGCGTCATCTCCTTGGCGACGACCACCATCTCGTCGAGCGACGGTGTGATGAGTCCCGAGAGGCCGACCACGTCGGCGCCCAGCTCGATCGCGGTGTCGAGGATCTTGTCCACCGGCACCATGACACCGAGGTCGTGGACCTCGTAGTTGTTGCAGGCGAGCACGACGCCGACGATGTTCTTGCCGATGTCATGCACGTCGCCTTTGACCGTCGCGAGCACCAGCTTGCCGCGCATGCGCTGGCTCCCAGAAGCCTCCTTCTCTGCCTCCATGAACGGCTCGAGGTAGGCGACCGCCCGCTTCATCGCGCGGGCGCTCTTCACCACCTGCGGCAGGAACATCTTGCCGGCGCCGAACAGGTCGCCGACCACCTTCATCCCGTCCATCAGCGGACCTTCGATGACGAGCAGCGGCTTTCCGTACTTCGTCCGCGCCTCCTCCGCGTCGGCCTCGATGAACTCGACCTCGCCGTGCAGCACGGCGTGCGCCAGCCGCTCCTCGACGGTGCCCTCTCGCCACGTGAGGTCTTTCTCTCGCTTGGTGCCGGCGCCCGACACCGACTTGGCGAAGTCGACGAGCCTTTCCGTGGCATCGGGCCGGCGGTCGAAGATGATGTCCTCGACCAGCTCGAGCAGGTCTTTCGGGATGTCCTCGTAAACGACCAGCTGGCCCGCGTTGACGATGCCCATGTCCAGGCCGGCGCGGATCGCGTGGTAGAGGAAGGCCGAGTGGATGGCCTCGCGCACACGGTCGTTGCCGCGGAACGAGAAGGAGAGGTTCGAGACTCCACCCGAGACGTGCACCCTGGGGAAGCGATGCTTGATCTCCTTCGTCGCGTCGATGAATGCCTTCGCATAGCCGGCGTGCTCCTCGATCCCTGTCGCGATGGGGAGGATGTTCGGGTCGAAGATGATGTCCTCCGGCCGGAAGCCCGCCTTCTCGGTGAGGAGCGTGTAGGCGCGGCTGCAGATCGACACCTTGCGCTCGAACGTGTCCGCCTGGCCGATCTCGTCGAAGGCCATGACCACAGCAGCCGCTCCGTACTCGCGCACCAGCCGCGCCTGCTCGAGGAACGGCCCCTCGCCCCCCTTCAGGCTGATCGAGTTGCACACGCCCTTGCCCTGGACACACTTCAGGCCCGCCTCCAGCACCGTCCACTTGGAGCTGTCGACCATGATCGGAACCCGAGCGATCTCGGGCTCGGTCGCGATCAGGTTGAGAAAGCGGACCATCGCCGCCTCGGATTCGAGGAGGTCCGCGTCCATGTTGACGTCGAGCAGGTTGGCGCCTCCCCGGACCTGTTCGAGGGCGACCTGCACCGCGCCGGAGAAGTCGCCGCCCTCGATGAGGCGCCGGAACCGCATCGACCCGGTGACGTTGGTGCGCTCGCCGACGACGACGAAGCCCGAGTCCGGCCCGATCTCGAAGGGCTCCAGGCCGCTGAAGCTGGTCCGGGCGACCCGCTTGGGGACCGCGCGTGGAGATATGCCTTCGAGGGCCGCTCTCAGCTGCCGGATGTGCTCGGGCCCCGTGCCGCAGCATCCGCCCGCGGCGTTCAGGAAACCGGCCTCGGCGAACTCCTTCAGGAGCCGGCTGGTCATCGGTGGTTCCTCGTCGTAACCGCCGAATGCGTTGGGCAGCCCGGCGTTCGGGTAGCACGTCACGTAGACAGGCGCGACGCGCGACAGAGCCGCGATGTACGGCCGCATCTCCGTCGCGCCAAGCGAGCAGTTGATGCCGGCTGCGAACGGTTCGGCGTGCTCGACGGAGGTCCAGAACGCCTCGACGGTCTGGCCTGAGAGGTTGCGCCCGCTGCGGTCGACGATGGTGACCGAAACGAACAGGGGCAGCTCGGGCGCCACCTCCTTCACCGCGGCGATCGCCGCCTTGCCGTTGAGCGTGTCGAATATGGTCTCGATCAGCAGGAAGTCGACGCCACCCTCGCGAAGCGCGCGAGCCGCCTCGGCATAACCATCCCTGAGCTCGTCGAACGTGACGTCGCGATAGGACGGGTCGTCGACGCGAGGCGAGAGGGAGAGCGTGACGTTGGTCGGGCCCAACGAGCCGGCGACGAAGCGGTTCTCGTGGGCGTCGGCGGCCTTGCGCGCGAGCCGTGCGCCCTCGAGGTTCATCTCGTAGGCGACGTCCGCCAGGCCATAGTCGGCCTGGGAGACCCGCGTCGCGGTGAACGTGTTGGTCGTGATGATGTCCGCGCCCGCCTCCAGGTACTCGCGGTGAACCTGCGTGACGAGCCCCGGCTGCGTCAGGCAGAGGACGTCGCTGTTGTTCCGGAGCGGCTTGGGGTGGTGGCGAAACCGCTCGCCGCGGAAGTCGTCGTCGCTGAGCCCTTTGCGCTGGAGCATGACGCCCATGGACCCGTCGAAGATCACGATCCGCTGCTTGAACAGCCGATCGAGACGCTCTCGGGTCGCCACCGCTACGGCCATGGTGACCCCTAAGAGTACGGAAGGCGCTCGGTCAATCTCCTACAGGGCTCCAGACCTGGAAGGTCCCGTCGTCGAAAAGTAGCCGGCGGCCGCTGCTCGGCAGATGGTCGATCGCGGCCTGGCGCTGGAGAGGGCCGTTCGAATCGGTAGGGTTCACGAACTGCAAGTAGGCACCTCGCTGGAGCACCACGTAGCACGTGCCGTCCAGCCTGTCCGGGAAGTCGTTGATCGTATGCCGGTTCGCCAACCACACCGCCAATCCGTTGTCCGCCGACACAGGTGCATTGGCCGGGATCATCTCCGTGGCGGTGCGAAGCTCGGCGACGAGGTTGGGGCGGGAGTAGAAGCTTTGATTGGCGCCGAGGGCGGGCGGCAATCGGCCCGTTCCCCACGCAAGCAGCAGCGGCGGCACGACGGCCAGCAGCGCGACAGCGGGCCGGATCGACCTCAGCCGAAGGAGCCGGCGTGCGCCGAGTCCACCCGCGACGATCAGCGGGAACAGCAGCAGCATCCCGTAGTGGATATAGAGGACGTTTTGCGGCTCGTGGCCGCTGAGCACGTTCGCCAGGTACGGCGGGATGACCAGCAGCAACCAGCGCGGTGCGAGCAGGGGCAGGGCGAACATGCCCGCCACGATGACCGCGACCACCAGCAGTGCATGGGGATTGAACATCGCTTCGAGGACGGTGTTGAACGAAACCGGCAACGAGGGATCCAGTCCGATCAGCCAGCGGTAGTACACGAAATCCGTGTATCCGCCGTCGCGAAAGTGCTGCTGCACGATGCCCGTGCCGATGAGGAACCAGGCGCCCGCGAGGTACACGATGAACCGCCAGTGCTTGCGGATCTCGGCCGCTCCGTAGACCCGCATCAGGAGGGCGATCACGCCGACCGTGTAGACCTGGTCCTCCTTGCACGTGAGGACGAGCACGCACAGGACCCACATCGCCACACGATGGCCGCGGATTCCGGCCCAGGCGGCGAGAAGCGCTAGCGCCAAGGCCATGTTCTCAGGGTGGAAGAAGTCGCGCGCGGCCTCCTGGATCGCAGCCCAGAACGGGATCGGGGCCGATAGCGCGATCGCCAGCCAGGGAGACTCGGGGCGGTCGGCCGGCAGCACGGAGCGGAAGAAGAGATAGGCGGCCGGCGCGGTCGCGGCCAGCCCGGCCGAAGAGAAGATCAGCAGCACGGCGGGGTTGGCCCACAGCTTTTCGACCGCGGCGAGCACGACGAAGATGAGCTCGAAATGGATGCCGAGAAAGTTGGCGCGAGCGAAGCTCGAGTAGAAGCCCTGCCCGACCGAGATGTTCCAGATGACCTGTTGGTCGTAGGCAAAGTCCCACGCCGAGCCTGTCATGCCATACAGGCGCATGAGCTCAACGCGCAGCGTCCACGCGAAGGCAATGGCCGCAGCCACGAGCGGCACGGTGGGGAAGATCCACCAGGCCACCGGCCGCGACTCGTCGAGTTCTTTCTCAACCAGGCCGATCGCCTGCACGCTCATCTCATTTCGAGCTTAAGTCATGAGGTAAGGGCGCGACGCGGAGTCGCCCTACAATCGCTGGAATGGCCACGCGGACACGGCACGCCGCCAGCGTCGCGCCGCGACTTTCGGTGATCGTTCTCGTCTACAACGAGGTCGACAGCATCGCGCCGATGCACGAGGAGCTGATGGGCGTGCTCGAAGCGCTGGATGTTTCTTACGAGGTCCTGTACGTCGACGACGGCAGCCGCGACGGCAGCACCGAGCGCCTTGGGCAGCTGGCGACACGCGACGCGCACGTGAGGGTGGTCAGCTTCCGGCGGAACTTCGGGCAGACGGCCGCGGTGCAGGCAGGGATCGACCACAGCCGAGGCGACATCCTGGTCTTCATGGATGGCGACATGCAGAACGACCCTCACGACATTCCGCGCCTGCTGGAGAAGATCGACGAGGGATATGACGTCGTCAGCGGATGGCGCAAGGACCGGCAGGACGACGCCACCAGGGTCCTGCCCTCGATGATCGCGAACTGGATCATCGCGCGGGTCACCGGCGTACCGCTGCACGACTTCGGCTGCACGCTCAAGGCCTATCACCGAGAGGTGATCCAGGACGTGAAGCTGTACGGGGAGATGCACCGGTTCATCCCGGTGTACGCGTCGTGGGTAGGCGCCCGGATCACCGAGCTGACGGTCCATCACCGGCACCGAACGTTCGGCAAGTCGAAGTACTCGCTGTCGCGCACGTCGCGCGTGCTGCTCGACCTGATGACCGTCAAGCTGCTGGGCAGCTACTCCACCAAGCCGATCTACTTCTTCGGATTCGCCGCATTCGGGCTGTGGGCGATCTCGCTCGTTTTCGCGGCGGTCGTGATCGTCCAGAAACTC
>JBGQGS010000121.1:0-7248 GCA_041497555.1 Candidatus Dormibacteraceae bacterium
GCGCCGCCGGCGAGCCGGCTGACCGGCTAGCTGGGTTCGGCTGCTTCGGCCTCCGGCGCCGCGACCGGCTCCGGAGCGCCGGACGCGGGCTTCTCGTTCCTCGCCTCGAGGTGGCCCAGCCGCGTGTGGACGCCGGCGGCCGCCTTGTCGTCGCCGAGCTCTTCATAGCGCTGGGCCGCGCCCTTCAAGGCTGCCTTCGCGTCGTCGATTCGCCCAAGGCCCCAGAAGGCCTGGCCTCGCATCGCCAGCGTGTCGGCGCGCTCGCGCAAGCTTGCGGCGGGCAGAAGGAGCAGCGCCGCATCGACCAGGCGAAGGACTTCCTCGTACGCACCAACCGCAAGCGCGTTCCTGGCTGCCTGGCCCAGGAATGTGGCGGTCCGCAAGGGGTCGGCGGCGGTGCCCGCCTGGTACAGGTGATGGCCGATCTCGCTTGCCCGCTCGGCCGCGCTCTTCCCGTAGATCCGTTCGAGCGTGTCCGCCACGGCGAGGTGGTAAGCCTGCAGCCGAGGCAGCGGCAGCACCGCAAGCACCCTCTTCCGCACGAGATCGTGCGCAAACCGGTACCTGTCCGGTCCCGCTGCGATCAGGAAGCGGCCGCGCGTGGCCTCTTCGAGCGCGTCGCGAAGCTCGTGACCCGAAAGCTCGCCAAATGCTTCGAGCAGCGCGATGTCGAAATCGCGTCCCACCACGGCCGCAGCGACGAGCATTCGTTGCGCAGGCTCGCTCAGCCGCTCCAGCCGCCTGCCGATGAGGCCGCGCACGCTCTGCGCGAGCTCGAGGTCTTCTTCGGTGAAGCCTGCCTGCACGCGCGCCGAACCGCCGAGCATGCTCTCCGATTCCGCCATGTACAGGGTCGATTGCTCAACGAAAAGCGGGTTGCCTTCGGTAGCCGCCTGGATGCCCACCAGCTGCACGGGCGTGAGCAGTGTTTCCGCGAGCCCGGCCACGATCCTCTCCACGTCACGATCGGACAGAGGTCCTATAGTGACGCGCTGCGCGCGGCGCCGGCGCAACAGGCGAGACAGCACCGTGCTGAACGGGCGCGCCGAGTCGAGCTCGGAGTCCCAATAGGTTCCGACCACGACCATGTGGCTGCCGCCCACCCGCTCCGCCAGGTCGCGCAGGAGCAGCACCGTGGCCTCGTCGGCCCACTGGAGGTCGTCGAGGACCATGAGCAGCGGCCTCTTCGCCTGCACGTCGGTGAGGAAATCGAAGACCGCGCGGAAGAGCTGTTCGCGAAGCTTGTCGGCGCCCACCTCGCCGTGGGCCGGCATGCCTCGCACTTTCTGGCGCAGGCTCGGGACGAGCTGCGACAGCAGCGGACCGTTGCTCCCGGCGGCATCCTGAAGCGTCTTGGAGGTCGCTCCGGCGACTGCCGCGCTGAGGACCTCGCGGAAGGGGGCATACGGGGCGCCGTCCTGTTCCATGCAGCGGCCGCTCAAAACGAGCCAGCCTTTGCTCGCGGCCTCGCCGGCCATCTCGGAAGCCAGGCGCGACGTGCCGATACCCGGCGAGCCGGCGATGAACAGCAGGCCGCCGGACCCTGTCACCGCCCGGTCCAGCACCATCCGGATGTCGAGGCGTTCCTGTTCGCGGCCGACGAAGCCGTCGCCGCTGGGCAGCACGCGCGGAGCCTCCTTCACCTCGCCCGCCGTGACCTGGTGCAGACGCCACCGGTCGGGGAAGCCCTTGAGCTTGTAACGGCCGCGATAGTCGAAAGTCATCTCGGACACCGGGCCGACGAGCTGCCGGACGACGTCGGAGACCAGGATCTCGCCGCCCCTGGCCTTGGCCGCCACGCGAGCCGCGACGTTGACGGCCGCGCCGAAGATGTCGCCCGCTTCCTCGACGACCTCGCCGGTGTTGAGTCCGATCCGCACCTTGACCTTTCGCTCCGGGTTCTGCTTGCTGTACGCGGCGATCGATCGCTGGATGTCGAGCGCGCATTCGACGGCGTGACGGACGGAGCCGAAGCTGATCATGAAGCCGTCGCCGAGGCCTTTGATCCTGCGGCCCGCGTGGTCCGCGACCTTCTCGTCGATGATCGTCTCGTACGCCCTCATGATCTCGTGCGACTCGGTGAAGCCGCGGGTCGACAGCAGGCGGGTGGAGCCTTCGACGTCGGTGAACATGATGGTCACCGTGCCCTCGGTCTGCCCGACGGCAAGGCTGCCGATGATCGTCTCCGGCGTCAGCGGCGCTGAGGTGTTGACCGGCTGGCCGAGGCCCTCCGCGACCGCTCGCAGCAGGTCTTGTGAAGCCTTGAAGCCGGCTTCACCCTGCGGGTAGCGGACGGTCTGCAGCAGCCCTGCCTCGACCGCTTGCCGGAGCTCGCGCCCGGCCGATTCCTTGCTGACCTTGGCGTCGCCGGCATAATCGCTGCCTTTCAGCTCCGCACCCTCGAACGCCTGCGTGATGGCGGGGGCGAGGCGGAGGTTGAGGTTCTTGCGGGTGATCAGGCTTTCGATCACGGCCTGGATGCGGTGCGTTGCGCCCGCCGGGCCCACGCCCTCAGGACCACGGACGGTGGGCAGCATGCCGATGTAGCCGCTGTTCGCGGCCGCGAGATTGCCGAGCGCCGTGGTCGCGCGCGCCATCGCGGTGGCGGCCTGCAGCGCCTGGCTGGAGGCGATGTTCGATTCACCGCGGGTGGGCGCTTGCCCCCGCTCAGCGAGGGTGGGCCCTTGGCCTGATGGCATGACAGGCATGGCCACACCGGCAGGCGTGGGTGGAAAGACGACCTGGGGCGCGAATGCGGGTGCGGCGGCCTGCTGATGAGCCTGTGGCGCAGGCTGCGGCTGCTCGCTTGACGCGATCGGCACGACCGGTGCCTGGGCCGGCTGCGCTTGCTGGCCGGGAGCAGCCGCCTGCAGGTCCGCGACAGCTGAACGAGCGGCGTCGATGAGCTTGCGCATCTCCTCTTGCATCTCGGGGGTCGACGCCATCGTGCTGGCCGGGGTCGAGGGCGTTGACTGCACGGTATGTTGCTGTTGCTGCGCGCCGGGGCGGTCGGAGCTGAAGGGAACGACGACCACCTGGCGGACCACGTTCTCGCCGCCGCCGCCGCCGCGCTGACCGCTCATCAGCGGATCCTTGACGACCGGCATCATGCTGTCCGACCCCGCGGGAACAAATCGAGACTTGACCGGGTCGAACAAATCCTGGTTGACCTGGACTCCGTAGAACGCAGCCTTGTCGAGCGAGGTCGGGACGTAACCCGTGGCGTTGTACTCGAGCCTGAGGTCAGTGCCCATGCCGAGCAGGAAGATGTCGCGCAGGATCGCGCCGTTGGAGTCGTAGCCCACCACTTCGGCGATCTGTGCGACCTTGCGGCGCCCGTCAGGCATTCGGGCCTGGTGGACGATCAGGTTGACGGCGGAGGCGATCTGTGCCCGAACGGCCTCGAACGGGATGTCGATCGAGGCCATCATCACCATGGTTTCGAGACGAGAGAGCGCGTCGCGGGCGGAGTTGGAGTGGATGGTCGACATGCTTCCGTCGTGGCCCGTGTTCATGGCCTGCAGCATGTCCAGCGCCTCGGCGCCGCGTACCTCACCGACCAGGATCCGGTCGGGGCGCATCCGCAGGCTGTTGCGCAAAAGCTGCCGGATCGTGAGCTCGCCCTTGCCTTCGACGTTGGGGGGCCTGTGCTCGAGCGCGATCACGTGTGGGTGATCGATCTGAAGCTCGGCCGCGTCCTCGATCGTGATCACGCGCTGGTTATGCGGGATGAAGCGCGCGATGACATTGAGGGTCGTCGTCTTGCCCGAGCCGGTGCCACCCGAGACCAGGATGTTCATCCGGCCGAGCACGGCCGCCTCCAGGAATTCCGCCATGGCCGGGCTGAGGCTGCCTTCGCGGGTCAGGTCCTCCATCCCGAGCACGGCGTCCTTGAACTTCCTGATCGTCAGCGCGGCGCCGTGGATGGCGGCCGGCCGGATGATTGCGTTGACACGGCTGCCATCGGGAAGTCGGGCGTCGACCATCGGGTTCAGGCCGTCGATGTGGCGGCCGGTGGTCGCCACCATGCGGCGGATCGTCTCGAGGAGCTGGTTCTCGTCCTCGAACCGAACGTCCGCCTTCGTGAGCACACCGCGCCGCTCGATGAAGACCTGGTCCGGACCGTTGACCATGATCTCGCTCACAGAGCGGTCGTGCAGCAGGCTGTCGAGGGGACCGTAGCCGACAGCGGCGCGCAGGATGATGTCGGCCAGCGCCGATTTCTCCTGGGAGTTGAGCTCGATCCCGTCTTCGGCGAGGAAGCGATCGAGGTGCGCGCGCACGGCGCGCGAGAACGCGAGCGTGTCGCCCGTCGTGAGGCCGACGTCGCGAATCAGCGCCAGGCGATCGCGAAAGTCGTTCGCGAGCTTGCTCAAGTCGCGCCCCTGCCGCGCGGCCGACTCCATGATGTCGGAGCGACGGCGCTGAGGCTGCGCGGGGGAGGCGGGTGCCGCCCACATGTCCACGAACTGCATTTCGAGCAAGGAGGGCGAGGCTGCGAGTGCCGGGATCACTCGCTGGCGCTCCGCGAGACGGATTTTGATCGCCACTCCCTGGCTGTCCGGCGGCTGTCCAGCGTCGATGTAGGCGGCGATCCACTCGCCGTCGCGGAAGCGCAGGATCGCTTTGCGTGACTCGCTCTTGTCGCCGGGGTCGGCCTCGAGGTTTGGATCCTCGACCGAGCCGAAGACCACGTACTTGATGTCGTTGCCGGGTATCCAGCGCGGACGGTCGGCGTCAGGCGGGTTGTAGATCGGGTACCCCTGGGAGCTCAGCGAGCGTTCGTCCGAGGCGCCCTCTTCGAGGCCGCCGTCGAGCCGGTGAACGGTCACTTTGAACCTCAGCTCGCGGGGGACGGGTGCTCCGTTGCTCGACTGAACCGGTATTCCCGCAGGTATGCCGTCGAGGGCCTGTTCGGACGGCGAGGTGGTCCTGACCTCGCTCACGAGTGTGTCACTCTCGAGATGCGCTCCGGGGACTTTTGGGAGGTATCACGGCGGTTGGCCTCGCGGATGCTAGCACCGGGTTATGGAGTCTCAATTCACTTAGCTCAAGCGAACCTTTCCGGTGGCCGGCGGCGGTCAAGGATCCATTTGGAGCCAGGCATCCGTTTGGCGACGCCCTTGACCTCGGCCGCTCGGGAGGCAAGCGCGGCTGCGCTCGTGTACCGGCCGGGTTCAGCGATCACGATCCCGATCGACACTGAGACCAACGGAGCGCGCAGCGTGTTGCCATTGCGCTCCTCGAACTCGATCCACCCGCGTTCTCTGTCCTGGGGGTCGTACAGCGCCGGGACCGATTCGTCGAATCGCTTCGTCACCTCGGTCGCGATCGCCTCGGCAAGGTTCGGGTCGGTCAGGATCACGAAGTCGTCGCCACCGACGTGTCCCGCAAAGTGCCGCGGCGAATGGGTTTCTTCGAGGACCTCCAGGATGATCGTGGCGAGCGCCTTGATCACGTCATCGCCGCGCACGAATCCGTAGTGGTCGTTGTAGCTCTTGAAGGCGTCGATATCCGGATAGAGGCAGGCGAATCGCTCTCCGTTTGCAAGGCGAAGACCCATCTCGCGGAGGATGTCGCTGTTGCCACTCATACCCGTCAACGGGTTGAGGTCCCGCGTTGTAGTGGAGCGGCTCATCACCGCACGAAGACGCGCCACGAGCTCTTCGGGGATGAAGGGCTTGGTGACGTAGTCGTCGGCACCGGCAAGCAAGTGCTCAACCTTGTCTTTCAATGAGCCGCGCACGGTCAGGAACACGACCGGTATCAGCCGTGTCCGGAAGTCGCCACGGATCTCGGACAGGATCTGATCACCCGTCGTGTCGCCGAGCATCAGGTCGAGCAGGATGATGTCGGGCCGCCACTCCACCGCAGCGCCGTGCGCGGAGTGTCCGTTGCCGACCGGCACGCATTCGAATCCCGCCCGCTCCAGGACGCGCCTCACCAGTCGAAGTACCTGCTCATCGTCATCGACCACCAGGACGACCTCGCGATGAGGCTGGAGCGGTCGGGCGGTCGGCTCCTTCTCGGTCCCGACTCTCCTCGCTACGTTCACGAGGCGCCCGCAGCAGGGGGAGTCGACTCTGGCAGGCGCTCGGCGAGACCTCGGAGCTTGTCAGTGAGAGCAATGGCGCGCTCTGCCGCCGCGCGGACCTCGAGGATGTCGGTGCGCACAGCCTCCGGGTCGCCCGTCTCGTCGGCGATCAGCTCGCTGTAGTTGATGATGACCGCGAGCAGGTTGCGGAAGTCGTGAATCAAGACGCGTCCCGCGTCCTCGGACAGATCGTCGCCAGGGCTCAAAGTCGTTTCACCAGTCGCCACTTGTTGACCTCGCCGTCTCGCTGGTAGACCAGCTCATCGAGCAGCCAGCGAGCCATCGGGAGACCACGTCCGGCCTCGCTCGACTGCCCCGGCATAGAGCGCGAGAGGACTTCATGAACCGGCGCTCCTCGATCGATGAACGATGCGAGCGCGGTGTCCTGGTCGAGCCAGAGCACGTATTCGACTGGAGAATCGGTGCCTGCCGGCCGCCCGTGGGTGAGGACATTCGCTCCGATCTCGGCCAGCGCGATCTCGAAGTGCATGAGGTTGCGATCGTCCTGGCCGCGCCCGATCGACTCACGCAGCCGCTGAACGGATTCATGAAGCGTCTCCAATCCTTGATCGAGGTGGCTGAGGGTGGCATGGAACTCAAAGGGCTCCGAATGACTGCCCAACGTCAGAAGCCAGTGAGGGCTTCCTCGACTGTGGCGAAATAGGGGAACACCCGGTCCAGCGTGGTCAGCTCGAGCACCACCCGCACCTGCTGGTTGGGCGCGGCGAGCCGCAGGTCGCCTGCTGAGCTTCGGATCTGCTTCAAGGCGGAGATCACCGAGCCCAGGCCCGTGCTGTCGACGAAGCTGACACCCTCAAGGTCGATGACGACCCGAGGCTGGCCGTTCTTGAGCGCTTCGCTGATCGCGTCCTTCAATGTGGGGGCCCCGGCCACGTCGAGACGTCCGGTCGGCGCGACTACGGTCACTCCGTTGTCGGCCTGCCGGCTCTGGATCTCCAGGCTCACTCAGGCTCTTCCAAAATCGGGTCGGAACATGGGATTGACTATAGGTCACGGAGTCTCCAGTTGAGCCTCTCTACACTGCAGGGCGTGGAGGGCCAGCGGTTGCTGATCGTCGACGACGAGGAGCAGCTGGCCAAGCTCATGGAGCGGACGCTGCGCAGCCGTGGCTTCGAATCCGACATCGCGCTCAC
>JBGQGS010000122.1:0-7144 GCA_041497555.1 Candidatus Dormibacteraceae bacterium
AAGGCCATAACCTCGCTGACCGAGCCCTTCGCCGACATCGCGATCGACCCGGCCATCAGCGACAAGATCGACTGGGAGGTGGAGCTGGCCGTCCTCATCGGCAAGCGGGGCGCGAACATCAAGCGCGCACGCGGGCTGGACCACGTCTTCGGCTACACCGTCCTGAATGACGTCACCGCCCGCGACATCCAGAGCGGCTGGGGCGGTCAGTATTTCAAGGGCAAGAGTCTCGACCGTTCCTGCCCCACCGGCCCGTGGGTCGTCACCAAAGACGAGGTCGAGGACCCGCAGGCCCTGAAGCTCTTGCTTCGGGTCAACGGCACCGTGAAGCAGGAAGGCGATACCCGCGACATGATCTACCCGGTCGAGGCGATCATCGAGTGGGTCTCCAAAGGCATGACCCTCCTGCCCGGCGCGTTGATCGCAACCGGCACGCCGGACGGCGTGGGCTTCGCCCGCACTCCGCCCGAGTACCTCAAGCCCGGCGATGTCATGGAGACGGAGGTTCAGGGTATCGGCTTGCTGCGCAACCGGATCGTCTCGGCGGTCGGATAAACGCAGGTTTACGCGCGCGTCAGCCGGTCTCGTCCTGACGTTGCTCCGAGCTCTCCGGGGTGACGGGCTCTGCGCGCGTCTGGAGCGCGTGGATGCCGGCGGCGAGAGCCGCGCCGGCGAGCGGCCCGACGATGTACAGCCAGAGGTCCGACCACGAGCCGTGGCCGAAAAGCACCCCGGCGACCGTGCCGCCGATGCCCACCGCGGGGTTGAACGCAGCGCCCGAGATGGGGCCCACCGCAAACGCGCCCGCGGCGACCGTGAAGCCGATCGCAAGCCCGTAAAACGAGTTGCCGGCCGTGGCCCTGGTCGCCGCGACGTTGAAGACGACGGTCACCAGGGCGGCCGAGAAAACGATCTCCGCGGCCAGGGCGGAAAGCCAAAGTACCCCGGGCCCGGGGTGAACGCCTGAGGCTTGGCCCGTGAGCAGGTAGCCGAATGTGAATGCCAGCAGGGCCGCCAGCACCTGCGTTCCCCAGTAAGCGGCCATGGTTCGCGCATCGATGACTCGGCGGAGGAACAGCCCGAGCGAAACCGCCGGGTTGTAGTGCGCGCCCGAAACGTGCCCGCCCATGTACACCATCGCGGTGAGGGCCAGCCCGATCGCCAGGGGCGCCAATGGACCGATCCCGCCCGCAAGGGCGATGACGGTCATGAACACGAACGAGCCCACCAGCTCCGTCAGCAGCTTGGCCGGCAGCCTCATGCGCGGTCAATGGTAGAGATCGCTAAGGTCAGGCGATGGACCGCCGGCCCCTGGGCAGAACCTCGATCGATGTCCCCCTCATCGGCACGGGCACCTGGCGCACATTTGACACCGACGAGGACCGCCGGCCCCTGGTGGACGTCGCGCTCAAGTCGGGCATCGACCTGTTCGACTCGTCGCCGATGTACGGACGAGCCGAGAGCACGCTCGCGCGAGCCCTGGTGGGCCTACGCGAGCGTGTGCTCGTCGCGACCAAGGTGTGGACCGCCAGCGCGGAGGAAGGCAAGGCACAGGCCGACAATGCATTGCGCCTGTTCGATCACGTCGACGTCTACCAGGTGCACAACCTGGTCAACGTCCCGGCTCAGCTGGCTCTGCTGGAGCGGCTGAAACATGAGGGCAAGGTGCGGGCCGTGGGCGCCACCCACTACCAGGAGTCGGCGTTTCGAGAGATGGCCGGGTTGATGAGAAGCAAGCGGCTGGACATGGTCCAGATCCCCTACAACCCACTGCGCCGAACCGCCGAGCGCGAGCTGCTGCCGCTGGCGGAATCGCTCGGCCTGGGCGTCCTGGTCATGAGCCCGCTGCAGGACGGCATCCTCGACCGGCGTCCGTCAGCGGTGCAGTTGAAGGAACTGGGCGTCGACTCCTGGGCGCAGGCGGTGCTGAAGTGGGTCGCCAGCGACCCGCGGGTGAGCACGGTTCTGACCGCTACGCATCAGCCGGACCACGTCCGCGAGAACGCTCATGCTGGCGATGCACCCTTGTTCACACCTGAGCAGCGCGACCTCGTCGCCCGCATCGCCGAGCGAAACTGATGTTCAAGGTCGATGAGCTCACGGGCGTGCTGCCGGCGTTGATCTCGCCGCTGCGGAGCGATGGCAGCGTGGATGAGGCCGCTGTCATACGGCTCGTCGAGCACGTGATCGAGGGCGGCGTTCATGGAATGCTGGCTCTTGGCTCGACCGGCGAGACCGCTTCGCTCGATGAAACCGCGCGCCGAAAAATTGTGTCCAGCGTGGTCGCCGCGGCGGCGGGTCGCGTGCCCGTGATCTGTGGGGTGGCTCAGAGCCACCTATCGGCGGCGCGCATCGAGGTCGAGGCCGCTGCGCGCCTGGGTGCGACGGCGGCTCTCGTCGCTCCTCCTTTCTACTACCCGATCGACCAACCGACCGTGCTGGCCTTTTACCGGCGGCTGGCCAAGGACAGCCCGGTGCCAATCCTTCTCTACAACATCCCGCAGTTCACGAAGGTGGTCGCGGAGCCGGCGACTGTGGCGCTGCTGGCGCGCGAGGGAACCATCGCGGGCATCAAGGATTCGAGTCGCGATTTCGAATACTTCGAAGGGGTCTGCATCGCCACTCGCGAATTGCCGCGGTTCCGCCTCTTCACCGGCAGCGACACCATGCTCCTGCCATCGCTCGCCATGGGCGGTGCGGGCACGATCTGCGGCGCCGCCAACGTGGCGCCGGCCTGGGTCGTTCGCATCTACGACAATTTCAAGCGAGGCAACCTGGTCGCGGCGAGGGCCGACCAGGACATGCTCTACCAGCTGGTGATGGCGTTGCGTGGGGGTGTCTTCCCGGCCGCGATCAAGGCTGCCTGTCACCTGCAGGGAATCTGTGAGCCCTGGTGCGCTGCCCCTGTTCAACCGCTCGACGACCAATTGGAAGCGAAGCTCCGAGATCGGCTGGAAGCCTGGGGTCTGGTCCGCTAGCTGATGCTGATAAGCCGACCCGAGAAATGCTTCTCGGCCGAACAGCTGCTGGTGGAAGCCTGGCATGACAGCAGTCTGCCCGAGGAATCTCTTCGCACTTACATCAGCCGCGTGCGCAAGAAGTTGAGGGAACTGGACGCCGGAGCCAAGGTCGTTAACAAGTCGCGCAAGGGATACGCGCTCATCTTCAAAGCGAAGGCGACTTAAACCCGCCGTCAGGGGATTGCGATCGTCGCGACCACCTGCTGTTGATAGTGCTGTGGATTGGTGCCGTCGTCATAGGTGCTGACGAAGGTCGAATAGTCGACTGAGTCCGCTATGTCGTTGCCAAAGTAATCACCGAGGAACGTGTCCGTGGGCGTACATGGGCACGAACGGTCGGGGCTGTTCAGCTGCGGATCCCAGTTATGGGCGGTAAGCCTGATGTTGTTGCCCTTCGGCATCAGGTTTGCGGTGTAGAACTGCACGCTCGAATCGATGCAGTAGTCGCTCGCCCCATAGGGCGGAAGGCTGCCTGAGTAATTAGGGTTGTGCTGGTCGAGCACGAGGCCGGCGTTGGCGGCTTCCCGGGTGCCGGCTGAGGGACACGCCCGGCGGCGGTCGTAGAAGTTCACGCTGACCGTACCATCGGCGCCGACAGCCAGGTTGGGCTGGAACTCGTCCACGTTTGGATTGGTGTTGTCGTTGACCTGGATCGGAAAAGTCCAGGTGCTGCCCTGGTCGTACGACGCCGTGAGCAGGATGTTGCCGAAGCCCGAGCTCTTCGACTCATAGGCCAGGTAGATCGGGTAGTGACCCTTGCTCGAGAGATGATTGCCGACAGCAAACGTTTCCTCGATGCCGTCCTCGAAGGTCGTGTTCACGTACCCGGCGCCGGTCAGCGGTGGAACGTGCACTCCACTGGCGACCATCGATGGGCCGATCCAGGTCACGCCTCCGTCTCTTGAGTAGTCCATGAGCACGTCGACACAGCACGAGCCATGCGCCGAAACGTAGTTGATGATCGAGGTGTAGACGACTCCGGCCGGGTCGATGTGCGGAAACAGATAGGTGTTGTTGTTCGAGGCGCCATTTGCCGTCGGCAGGAGTGCCGGCGCGGTCCAATTGCTATGCGTTCCGTCCCGGTGGGCGACCGCTGTTTGTACGTAAGGCTTACTGCCGTTGCCGTTGAAGTTCACATACATCATGTAGATACGGTTGTAGTTGGGGTTCGGCGATCCATCGGGCCGCCTCGCGTTGCGGTCGATTGCGATCCATTCCTTGTCGGGCTCCTGGCCCAGGCCGGCGTTGGTCGTGAAGACGTAATCGGGCTGCCCGTTGTGTGTGGTGATCCAGTCGCCCGGGCCCGTGGCGCCGTGCGGTCGTACAGCCACGACAACAGCCTCGTTCGGAATCCCGGGATTGGGTTCGTTACCAACTTCGTACTTCTTGTGACCGCCGGCGTCATAGAAGAACTGGTACGGCAGCGTGGCCTGGTAGTAGTTGCCGAACGCGTCGAACGCGCCCACCGGGTCCGTGTTGTCCGTGAACCCCTCGTAGCCCGGGACATGGCCCATGACCGGCCACGTCTTTCCGCCGTCCAACGACTCGTAGAAGCCCACCAGGTGGTTGTAGCCCTCGGCGCTGGTGAACCACTTGGTCGAACCGATCAGGTGGTTTGGATTCGTCGGGTCGACCCGGATGTCCGACTCGGAGTGATCGGTCACAAGCTTGGAGGTGCTCGCCGGGTAAGGAGGGCGGCTGCCGACCTGTGTCGGGTACGGGGCTGCGGCACCCGTGTCCTCGCCGGTCGTTGCTCCGGGGCACGCCGACTCGCCCGTGTAGCCGTCGTTGGGCCCGTTGTTGGCAGCGAGGGGGACCTCCGGCCGGTAGCAGCTGACCTGCTGGCTGGTCACGAATACGTTGGTGACCGAATGGCTGTTGAAGGTTGCAGCGTAGGCCCGGTCGCTCTGCAGGCCCTGCAGCACGTTGCCGATACCCGGGTCGAGGCTCACAGTGGCAGAGATCGCGCTGCCCGGTGCGAAAGCGACCATCGAGACGACAACGGCCAGGACCAGACCAAGCTTGGTGGCGCTCACTTCCCCCTCCGGCTTTGTTCCCCACGAACTCCGAGGCTTCGCCGTGAGTTCGCGGGGACCCCCTATTTCGGGACCGTCCGAACGCACCTAACATAACCCGCATTGGTCTGCGGATCAAGTCAAATTTCAGCTTCCCTTAATGAGCGTAGGGAGCTGGGCCGCTCAGATCGCTTGATGGTCGTGACAGTAGGGTCCGGTACTTGCCGGGAGCTATCCTCGTTCCGGACGTGATCCTCTCCATCGGAGACCTGCTGCTTGACATCACGATCGTCCCTGACGGTCCGCTGCGCCCGGACGACGATCGATCCGCGAGGATCGCAGTGGGCGGTGGAGGCCAGGCGGCAAACTTCTGCGCCTGGGCCGCGGCGTTAGGAGAACCTGTGCGCCTCGTCACCAGGGTCGGCGACGACGACCGGGGCAGGCGGCTGGTGTCCGACCTCGAGGCCCGCGGCGTCGAGGTCTGTCCGGTCTGGGCCGCCGAGCCGACAGGCGCGATCGCTGTGCTCGTCACTCCCGATGGCATGCGCACGATGGCCACCGAGCGCGGAGCCAGCGTCGGGCTGCGTCCGGACGATTTGCTCGAAGCGTGGTTCCGCGACGTGCAGCTTATCCACGTCCCCGCCTATTCGCTGTTCGTGAATCCGCTCGGTACGGCGGCGCGCGCCGCGATCGGTCACATCCGCGCCGGCGGCGGAATGCTTTCGATCGACCTTTCGTCAGTGGCGGGCTTGCACCAATATGGCGCCGCCAAAATGGCGTACGACCTGGCGCGCTTCCAGCCAGAGCTGCTTTTCGGTACGGAGGCCGAGGCCGCGACGATCGGCGTCGCGCTCGAGCACCTGGCGCAGGTGCCCGTGATCAAGCTCGGCCCGGCCGGCTGCAGCGTCTTCGGCCGCCCGATACCCGCGCCGGCGGTTCAGTATGTCGATGGGACCGGTGCCGGCGACGCATTCGACGCGGCTTTCTGCACGGCCTGGCTCCACGGCGCCACGCCCATTGAAGCGGCCGAGCGTGCGGTGATCGTGGCCTCCGAGGCCGTCACCCGAACAGGGGCGCGACCGAATTGAGCGTGGTCCTCCAGGTGTCGGGGGAGGTCGCTGAGGCGGTGGCGCATGGACGCCCGGTGGTGGCGTTGGAGACGTCGATCGTCGGGCAGGGGCTGCCGGCGCCGCACAACTTGCGAGCTGCGCACGAGAGCGAGGCTGCCATAAGGAAGGAAGGGGCGGTGCCGGCAAGCGTCGCCGTGCTCGACGGCAAGGTCCGAGTCGGATTGAGCGCGGACGACCTGGAGCGCGTGGCCGCCGGCGCGACGAAAGTCAGCTCGCGGGACCTTGGTCCCGCAGTCGCCCGCGGCGATGTGGGTGCGACCACGGTTGCCGCCACCATGCGAGTGGCGGCGATGGCCGGGATTCGCTTCTTCGCCACTGGGGGCATCGGAGGCGTTCACCGTGGACATCCTGAAGACCAATCGGCCGACCTGGTGGAACTGGGTCGTACGTCCGTGGCGGTCTTCTGCGCCGGAGCCAAGATCATCCTGGATCTCCACCTCACGCTCGAGCGGCTGGAGAGCCTGTCCGTACCCGTGCTCGGTTACGGCTGCGATGAGTTCCCCGCCTTCTATACGAGTCACAGTGGCTGCCAGGTGAGCACCAGAGTCGATGGGCCGCAGGAGGCTGCACGCGTGCTCCGCGCAGCATGGGATACCGGTGCGCGCGGCATTGTTGTAGCCGTGCCGCCACCCGCTGAGCTCGACGATGCGGAGGAGATGGCGCAGCGCGCGGCGCGCGAGCTCGCGGACGTCGCTGGGGCCGAGCTGACCCCGAGACTGCTCGCGCGAATAGCCGAGCTCTCGGGAGGGCGGTCGCTCGACCTGAACGTCGACCTGGTCGTCAACAACGCGCGCGTCGCGGCACAGGTCGCGCGAGTGGCCGCTCGCCCATAAACAGAACGGGCGAGCCACAGCGGCTCGCCCGTGCTATCGAACCTCCCCTTGGTTACTGCTGCATCTTCAGCAGGCCGAACGCCGCGCCCTGCGGGTCCTGGACGATCGCAAACCTACCGCCAGGAAAGTCCTGCGGCGCGAGCATC
>JBGQGS010000123.1:0-7114 GCA_041497555.1 Candidatus Dormibacteraceae bacterium
ACGCGCTGATCGTCAGACGCCCGCAATCGTGAGCGCGCGCCAGGTCGCTCCGCACGGGTCCTGGGCTTCGGCCATCACGGTCGACATGCTGGTCAAAGGCACTGTCCACCTGCGCAACCAGATGGTCCGGTGGGACGGCGACGACCTGTACTGGTCGGAGCTTCGACCGTACGAGGCGGGACGCATCGTCGTTTGCCGGCGCGCCGCGGGTGGCGCGAACAGCGACGTTACGCCGCCGGGATTCAACGCGCGCACGCGCGTCCACGAGTATGGCGGCGGCCATTTCGCGGTCAGCGGCGGCACGGTCTGGTTCACCAATTACGCTGACCAGCGCCTGTACCGGCAGGACGGCGATGGGGCACCGCGGGCAATCACGCCACCCATGGATATTCGTCACGCCGACATGGTTGTCGACGATCGCCGCGGTCGCCTCTACGCGGTGCGAGAGGACCACACCACGGGTGCGAGTGAGCCGGTGAACTCGATCGTTTCGCTCGGCTGGAAAGGCGAGCACGAAGCGATCACCGTGGCGGCGGGCAACGACTTCTATTCGTCACCGAAGCTCAGCCCCGACGGAAGTCGAGTGGCGTGGACGACCTGGAACCACCCCAACATGCCGTGGGATGGAAGCGAACTCTGGATCAGCGAGCTCGATCGCGACGGACATGTAGCGTCGGCGCGCAAGATCGCCGGGGGCGAGGGCGAGTCCGTGCTTCAGCCCGAGTGGTCTCCGACGGGCGAGCTGTATTTCGTGTCGGACCGCAGCGACTGGTGGAACCTCTACCGCGCGCGGGGTGAGGGCGACGAGCCGGTGTGCCGGCGTGCTGCCGAGTTCGGGGCTCCCCAGTGGGTCTTCGGGATGCGGTTCTTTGCCTTTGCGGGACCTGATGAGATCTGCTGTCTTTATTCCGAGCCTGGTGGCACCAAGCTCGGGCGCATCGACCTGGAAGCGGGCACGGTGCGGCAGGTCGAGCTTCTGTACACGAGCCTCAACAACGTTCAGATAGGCGGCCGCAAGGCGGCGTTCTTCGCCGCGTCGCCCACGCTGGCCGACCGGGTGCTCACAATCGACCTGGACACGGGTGCGCAGGAGGTCGTGAAGGTATCCAACTCGACGCACATCGAGCCCGGCAATCTGAGTCTCCCGAAAGCGATCGAGTTTCCAACGGAAGGCGGGCTCACAGCCCATGCGTTTTACTACCCACCGAAGAACCAGGATTTCGAAGCCCCTGCCGGTGCGAAGCCACCTCTGATGGTGCGTTGCCACGGCGGGCCAACCGGTTCGGCCGGTCCGACCTATACCTTCGAGTACCACTACTGGACCAGCCGAGGATTCGCTGTCGTCGATGTGAACTACGGTGGATCGTCCGGATACGGTCGTGCGTACCGCATGCGCCTGAATGGCAATTGGGGCGTAGTCGACGTGGACGACTGCATGAACGCGGCGCGATACCTCGTCGAACAAGGGCTCGCCGACGGCGATCGTGTGTCAATCACCGGTGGATCCGCTGGTGGATACACGGTTCTGCTTTCGCTGACCAAGCGCGACTTCTACCACGCCGGCGCCAGCCACTTCGGCATCGGCGATCTCGTGCTGTTCATCAAAGAGACACACAAGTTCGAGGCTCATTACGTCGACACCCTTATAGGTCCGTATCCGGAGAGAGAGGACCTGTACCGCGATCGCTCCGCGATCTACTTCGCTGACAACCTCAAGGCCCCGGTGATCCTCTTCCAGGGCCTCGAGGACAAGGTTGTGCCTCCGAGCCAGGCGGAGGAATTCGTCGCCGTGTGCAAGAAGAAGAAACTTCCGTATTCCTACGTCGCTTTCGAGGGCGAGCAGCACGGCTTCCGCCAGGAAAAGAACATCCGGCGGTCGATCGAGGGCGAGATGTACTTCCTATCCCGGATCTTCGGTTTCACCCCTGCGGACCACATAGAGCCCGTGAAGATCGAGAACTTCTAGCTATCGTTTTCGGTCGGTGAGTCGGCGTGGCGGAATGGCAGACGCGCCAGCCTTAGGAGCTGGTGCCCGAAAGGGCGTGGAGGTTCAAATCCTCTCGCCGACACCACGGGGTCCCCGAGCCCGAGGTTCGGAGACACCTAATCAGGGCCTACTGGCCTAAAGTTCAGGTTTGGTGGGACAGGAAAGCCCGCACGGGAACGCCTCCCGACCCGAAGCTGCGAGTAACGGTCATCACCACGTGGGCGGATACCGCGTGCTGCGCGAGCTCGAGACCGACAGCCTCGGATCGGTATATGAGGCCGAGCATCCGCGCCTGCAGCGACGCGTCGCGGTGCGAACCATCGGTGCGAATGTCGCGCGCGATGTCAGCTTTTCGCGCCGGTTCCTGCTCGAGCTCCGCTCCTATGTCGCGCTGGAGCACGAAGCGATTCCCCGCCTGTACGAGCTCGCTTACGACGGAGAGTCCCCGTACTTGGTTACCGAGATGGTCGCAGGCAAGACCCTCGACGATGTGTTCGAAGCGGGTGAGCGGTACGAACCCTTGGGCGTTATCGCGCTGCTGCGACCGATCGCAAGCGCGCTGGACTATGCGCATTCACGCGCGGCGATTCACCGCGACGTCAAGCCCGCGAACATACTTCTGGCCGACGACGGGCGGACACTGCTGACGGGGTTCGGGCTCGGCACGGTCGCGTCCTTCAACACCGGGCCAAGCGCCGGCGGGCCGGTCGCCCCCGACTACGTCGCGCCGGAGCGGTTGACCGGCCGCGAGGTGGATGGCCGCGCGGACGTGTACTCGCTGGGGGCGGTTATTTTCGAAGCAGTGACCGGATGCAGACCATTCTCTTCAAAGAGCTGGATCGAAACGCTGAGCCGCCGCCTCTACGAGCCGCCGCCCAGCGTGCGCGACGTCGTGCCGGAACTGCCGGTGTCATTCGCCGCGGTGCTCCAGCAGGCGATGGATCGCGACCCCAACCGCCGGCCGGCAACGGCCGGCGAGCTGCTCGACCGTCTGGACTCGGCGCTGACCTCACCTGGCGGCAACCCTGACAGCGTCCACTGGCTGCAGCCTGCGATGCATCGCGGCAGCATCGGCCTGAGCGCGGTGCTGGTGCTGGTGGTAGGTGTGGCCGAAGCCGCCTGGCTGCTGGAGGGATCCGGGCTGAGCCTGGTGATGCGCTTAGCTCAGCGCGTGTTTGGCCTGCACTAAAGATATGCGAGGGAACCGGCTCGGTTCCCTCTCATCGGGCCGCTCAGCTGGGATTCGCGGCCACCCGGCCCTCATCACCGGGTGGGCAGCCGACAGCGATTCGCAAGGGCCGGCGCTCACCTTCCCGGGATGGGATTTCCGAAATAGAGTCGCCAGGCTGCGCTGGGAGTCGAGCTAGACAAAGTCGCGGCCAGGTTAAACCCGGCCGCCCCTGCCACGATGGCGCATTTAGCCCTAGGTGTGGTGGCCGTCGATCATGACCACGCTGTTGCAGGCGAACAGGCGGTCGACAAAGAATCCGGGGTTGAGTTTGGTCGGGTCCTGGCCGATCGCGGACCCGATCTGCTGCACGATCTGCTGAGCCGGCACGCGGAGTCCGAAGACTGTCCCGCCGACGGCGATGATCTCGATCACTCCACCATGCGGGACCAGCAGGACTGAACCCGTCCAGCCCACTCCGATGTAGGTCCCCTTGCCCGTGACGATCGCGCCTGCCGGCGAGTTGGGGGCGATGGTCACGCTGAGGTTGGAGAGACCAGAAACCTGCACGGCAGCGGCGAGGTCTGGCGCGGCGTAGCCGCGCCGGACCGCGCCAAGAGCGTCGATGTCGGAACTGACGCACGGTTCAACCGCAGCTACCGCAAGGAACGGTTCCTCACCGACGGTGCCGAGGCCGCTCACCCCGATCACGAACAAGGTGTAGATGCCGGCGGGCGCGTTGTTGACGACCACCACGATGGGTGAATGGCCGGTGCCCGTGTACATCTGGCCGTCCGGAGCCTGGATCTTGAGCTGCATCGCGCTCCCCGGATAACCGAGCGAGGCTTTGATCAGGCTGCCGCCCGCGTAGCCATACGTGTATTGCTGCTGCTCGCCGTTGTGGATTGGCGCGCCGATGTAGTCCTGCTCCGTGCCCGGCGTCGTGCCGACATTCACGGCGGCCGAAGCTGCGAGCGCGGGGCCGAAGGGGTCATCGGGATCCGGTTGGATGGGACCCGCCGGCCCGATGTTTCCCTGCGGGTCGGCGGTCGCCTGCTGCCCCGCGGTGAGGTGGACGTGGTTCTTACCATCGAAGTCGAGCTCGCCGTCGAACAGCTTGACGATCATCGTGCCGTCGGCCTTGATGTAGACCTCGAACTTCGTGCCGCGCACCGAGGCGACGGCGGACTGCCCGGCGACCTGGAACGTCGCTCCCGAGACGAGGTGCTGGACGCTCGTAAGCGTGCGGCCGATCTTCTCGGTGATCTTGGCGTCGTGGAGGGTTCCGCTCTTGGTGAAATGGGCAGCGTCAAGCGTGATCTCGGTCTGGCTCGCCAGGCGGGTCAAGGTTCCATCCGGCAGCTGGATCGCAGCCCGGCCCTTGGTATCGGTTTTCACGGAGTCGCCGGCTTTCACCTGCGCCCCGGTCGTGGCAGGTGCGTAGGCGCCTCCATCGCGCGCCACCGACGCCGCCGGCTGGTAGACCTCGAGCGTCGCGGAGACGTTGACCGCGGCCTGTGCGGACGAGCTGAGCCAGAAGATCCCACCGCCCACGATCGCGATCAGGATCACCAGCACGATGAGGAAGCGGCGGCCACCCCTGCGTCGAGTTGGCGTCCGGGCGGCTACTGCTGACATGTTGCCCGGGAAAGATAGCTCAAGGAGTGTTTAACGGAGTCGCTTTGGGTCCCTTGCTTAGCGCTGATACTCAGCGGGAGCCCACGCTATGAGGGCCGGGTGACCGCGAACCCCAGTTGAGCGGCCCGATGAGAGGAACCGAGCCGGTTCCATCTCATGAATCAGCGGTGGCCCTCGATCACCATCATGTCGTCGCCTCCAGGGCCGTTGCACGAATACACGCGGTCGACGATGAAGCCAGACGGGATCGAGGTGATCGAGTTGCCTCCGACCGAGCTCAGCCTGGAGACCAGCTGGGTGGTCACGTTGATCCCGCGGACGGTCACCTGGGTGATCACCGCCCCCAGGTTCGGAGTCGCCGCATAGAAGTCGATGGTCCAGGAGACCGGCAGGCCGCCGAAGTTGGAGTAGTAGAAGATGCGCGCCGAGGTGGGGGAGGTGCCCTGCACCTGCAGCGTGATGCCCGTCGAGCCTGACTCGGAGAGAGCGTTCGCGATTTGCGAGTTGCTCAGTGTCTCGCGCACGACCGTGCCAGTGTCGACGTTGCCGGCGGCGCAGGCGGCGTCGGTAGCGAAAACGACGGCGTACGACTCGCCGGTTGACGGCACGTTGAGTGCGGTCACCAGAGATTTGTAGACGCCGGCGGGTCCGTTGGCGATCCTGACGATGATCGGTGCAGTACCCTGCCTCGCGAAAGTTCGGCCCGTCGGGTCAGTCACAGTCACGCTCATCAGGCTGCCCGGGTAGCAGAAGGCCAGGGTCAGGTTGCCGCCCGGCGAGTTGTAGTCGCTCTCGGCGGTCTGGCCGTTGGTCAGGTTGTCACCGCTCGACGACTGCATCGTTCCTGCGTTGTTGCCGCTCGACGCGGCCGTGGAGCACTGCGCGGTCAGCGGGTACGGGTCCTGGGGATCGGGCTGGATCGGCCGCTGGTTGGAGAGCCGGCCGTTTGCGTCCGCGTCGATCTGCTGGCCGGCCGTGAGCCTGATCGTGGTCGCGCCGCTCACGGTGACCGTGCCGTCGAAGACCTTGATCAGGTTCGTGCCGTTACTGCGGACCAAGATCTCGAACTCGGTGCCGCGAACCTGCGCGCTGACCGAGTGGCCGCCAACCTGGAAGCTCGCACCGGTGGCCAGGTGCTGGACGGACGTGAAGGTTCGGCCGATCCTCTGGACCACGCTCGCCGATTGCAGGTTGCCGTTCTTCTGCAGCTGTGCCGCGGTGAGCGTCACTGACGTGTCGGGCGACATGCGGACATACGAGCCGTCAGGGAACTGGATGGCCGCATGCCCGCCGGTGCCGGTGCGGACGGTGTTGCCGGGGTTCAGGGCCTCTCCGGGGATTCCCGGGTTCCCGTCGACGTCCACGGGCTGGTTGATCACCATGAGCGCGGCCGGTGCCGCGACCGCGGCTTGAGCCTGGACGACGAAGAAGTAGTAGCCGCTGCCCAGTATGAGCAAGCCGGCAACCACCACCACCAGCAGACAGCTGCCGCACCCGCACCCGCAGCCGCGGCCGAAGCAACCTCCGCTCTTAGGAGCGACGGGTGGAGCGGCTTGCTGCGGGACGGTTGGCGCCGGGGGTGGCTGGATGGCCATCGCCGGGGAAGGTTAACTGGTGGCTGTCGAGAAATCGACCACTAAGCGAGCCGGATCTGTCAGCGTGAAGGTCCGAAGGCACGCTGCGCTGCCCAGGCCGAGGCCCCATGAAACGTAACCTTCGAAGTCTTCGGTTTGGCGCGCCTCTTTGAGGACGAGATACTCCGGGTGCGTGAGGTCGGTCGGGCCGGTGAACGTGTTGGCGCCGGTGGCCGAGTGGACCCGCACGGCAACACCCGAGGTGCCGCTCAGCGTGATCGTCTGGCCGCTGGCCCCGAGCGGGAAGACCGGCCTTGCCTGGCGCTTCACCGTGTAGCTGGGCACCATCGAGTCGAACTGGAGCACGAAACGGTCGTAGCCGGGCTGCTCGGCGACCCGTGCCGTGATCACGTTGGCGACGCCGGTCTGGCCGCCACTGGCATCGGAGCAGGCGAAGGCGGGCAGATTGGTGCCAGGCGGCGCCGGCGGCGTGACGGGAGGCTGGTCGATTCGGGGGCCCGACGCTGGTCCCGGCGAGGCGCCGGGAGTGACCGCGGCGGCAGGCGCCACCGAGGAGCCACAGGCAACGACCATGATGCTCAGGCACAGAACGAGGGCGGCCCGCATTGGCCAATGGTATGGTCGATGCTCGTCACGGAAGCGCCGAGGTGGCGGAACAGGCAGACGCGTCGGTCTCAAAAACCGATGTCCGCAAGGACGTGCGGGTTCGACTCCCGCTCTCGGCAC
>JBGQGS010000124.1:0-6895 GCA_041497555.1 Candidatus Dormibacteraceae bacterium
CGGCCTTGGCCCGCTGGAGGCGCTGCTGCGGGACCCCGAGATCAGCGAGATCATGGTCAACCGGCCGGAGCAGATCTTCGTCGAGCGGCGCGGCCGGATCGAGCTCACCAGCTTTGCTTTCGAAGACGAGGACAGCCTGCGCCGCGTGATCGACCGGATCGTCTCTACGATCGGCCGCCGCGTCGACGAGTCGGAGCCGATGTGTGACGCGAGGCTCAAAGACGGATCCCGCGTGAACGTCGTCATCCCGCCGGTGGCGATCTACGGCCCCTGCCTGACGATTAGAAAGTTCGGTCGCGAAGTGCTCTCACCGGAGAAGATCGTCACGGCCGGAGGCGCGACCGAGGCGATGATGGAATACCTCGACGGCGCGGTGAAGACCAGGCTGAACATCATCGTGTCGGGCGGCACAGGGTCCGGCAAGACGACGCTGCTCAACGTCCTTTCGGGCTTCATCCCTGCGACCGAGCGCATCGTGACGTGCGAGGATGCCGCCGAGCTCCGGCTGCGCCAGGTCCACGTCATCAGCCTCGAATCCAAGCCGCAAAACGTGGAGGGCCGAGGCGCGATCTCGATTCGCGACCTGGTCCGCAACTCCCTGCGCATGCGGCCCGACCGGATCATCGTCGGCGAGTGTCGCGGGCCGGAAGCGCTGGACATGCTGCAGGCGATGAACACAGGCCACGACGGGTCGATGAGCACGCTTCACGCCAACAACCCTCGCGACGGCCTCAACCGTCTCGAGACGTTGGTCTTGCTGGCCGGCACCGAGCTTCCTTCCCGGGCGATCCGCAGCCAGATCACGTCCGCCGTCAACGTCATCGTGCAGACCGAGCGCTTGCGTGGGGGCGCGCGAAAGGTGGTGAGCGTGGCCGAAGTCATGGGAATGGTCGACGGGGAGATCGCGCTCCAGGAAATCTTCGTTTTCCGCCAGGTGGCTGTGACGCCAGACGGGCGAGCGGTCGGCTACCACACCGCGACCGGCGCCCGATCGATCTTTCAGCAGCACTTCGCCTCCAACGGAGTGCAGATGCCGGACTCGATGTTCGCGCCCACGACTCAACCTCCGGCGGAGCAGCTTTACTAGACCGTGGCTGAGGAGGAGTCGAAGGCGATGGGAGAGGGAGCCCGCAGCAATGGGACCCCGAAACCAGGGGTGCTCGACGCCGAGTTGCTCGCGGACTTCGGGCACCAGGTGCGCAACCAGCTGAACGCGGTGGTTGGGGCCGCCGGCCTGCTGTCCACCGGCGCAACGTCTGGCGAGGAACGCGAGCTCGCATCGATCGTGGAGATCGGCGCAGAGCAGATCGCGAGGTTGGTGGACGACGTCCTTGACGCAGCGACCATCCAGAGCGGCACGTTCGAGCTTGCCCTTCATCCCTTCGACGTGCGGGCCAGCGTCGAGAGCTGCATCGGCCTCATCGCAGACCTCGCGGGAGCCAAGGGGCTCGACCTTTCCTTTCAGGCCGCGCCGAAGGTGCCGAGCGTCATCGTTGGCGACTCTCGTCGCCTGGAGCAGATCGTGCTCTCCTTGCTGCACGGAGGCGTTGAGCGCACGTTCCGCGGCGGGGTCGGCGTCGAGCTTGGCGTCGAGGACAAAGGAGGGCTGGTCGCGCTCACCTTCACGATTCGTGACACCGGGCGGGGGATCCCGGCGAGGATTCTGCGCGGTGGGCTCGACGGTGTGACGAATCCCCGCGACCGCCTGGAGCCTGGCGACCGGCTCGCCGTCCTGAGCCTCGCGACGACCAAGCGACTTGTCGAGATGATGGACGGCGAGCTCCGCGTCGAGCAGGGAGGTGTCGAGGCCGGGCCGGACGCAGGCACGTCGTTCGAATTCACGATCCTGGCCGAGGTGCTGCCTGCTTCCGTGACGACCGCGCAGCTGACGCTCGAGGCGATGCGCGTCCTCGTGGTGACCGCCGATTCCACTGAGCGGCGAGTGCTCGCCCTTCAATCGGAGCAGTGGGGAGCAACGGCGACGTCCGCGACTCCCGAAGAAGCGCTGGCTGTGGTGCAGGCGGGACACCCTTTCGACATCGCGGTCGTGGAGCACGGGCCTCCGATCATCGACGGGCTTGGGCTCTCGACCTCGTTGCGTGCCCTGAAGCGCGCGGACCAGCTGCCGATCGTCCTCATCGCGGTGGCGATCCCGGGTCCGGAAGTGGCAGAGGCCGCCGACAGCGGGGTCATCCAGGCCACCCTCACAAAGCCCGTCGCGGCTCGCACGCTGCATGACGTCATGGTCCAGGTGGGCGTCCACAAGGTCCTGCCGCCGAAGCCCGAGGCCGAAGTTGTACCGGGAGGGCTGCGCGTGCTGATCGCGGACGACAACGCGTTGAACCAGAACCTGTTGAAGCGGCTGGTCGCCAAGCTCGGGCACAGCGTCGACGTGGTCTCGAACGGCCAGGAGGCCGTGGCTGCGGTGGCCCAGGTGCCTTACGACGCGCTGCTCATGGACGTCCTGATGCCGGAGATGGACGGCCTGGCCGCGGCTGAAGCCATCTGCCGTCGCTGGCCGCGCGGAAGCCGGCCGCGGCTGATCGCGCTGACCGCGATGGCCGGTCCCGGCGACGAGGAACGCTGCCTGAAGGCTGGCTTCGACGACTACATGAGCAAGCCGGTGCGCCTGGACGACCTGGTTGAGGCCTTCAAGGCGGCGGCGGGATACCGAACGACGCGGGAGCGAGCGGGACTCTAGGCCCATTCACCTCCCCGCTCGCCGGGGAGGTCCCCGCCGCAGGCGGGGGGTGGGGGACGCCCGCAGGGCACCGCCGGGTGGGGGGATGGGTGCGTTTAGCCTTTGAGCCGAATGTCGAGACGGTCCTCGCGTCCCGCGCGACGTGAAGCTCGAGACTCGAGGAAGACGACCACGATCACGATCAACCCGCCGAAGACCATGAGGCCGCCGAGCGCCTCAGCCTGTACTCCGCGGGGCTGGGTGATGATCTGGATCATCGCGGCGCCGAACACGAGGATGTAGCTGACGCCGAGAAGCCTGACCCTGGGCGCGACCCCAATGTCCTCGCCGCCTCGCCACGGCCGCTTCCCGATGATGAGGAGGTAGGCGCCCATGATCAACGCAAGCGCGGCGAGCGCAAGTGAGACGATCTGAACGAGACCAGTAGTCACCGGCGACTGATAGTAACCGCAGCTTCTTACAATCGTCACTCTCATGGCACGCTCTGAACCAATCAAGGCCGTCCGCGGAATGCGCGACATCCTGCCTCGGGAGCGCGCGCTCTGGCGCGTCGCGGAGAAGGCCGCCGCGGACGTGGCCCGCAGCTTTGGCTACGCGGAGATCGTGACTCCCGTGATCGAGCACGCGGAGCTGATCGAACGGGTGGGCGAGGACACCGACGCGGTCGCCAAGGAGCTCTACCGCTTCGACGACCGAGGCGGACGTAACCTCGCGCTGCGTCCCGAGGCGACCGCCGGCGCGGTGCGGGCATACTTCGAGGGCGGGCTGAACCAGGGTCCGCAGCCTTCGCGGATTTACCTGATCGGCCCGATGTTTCGCTATGACCGCCCGCAGAAGGGCCGCTACCGCCAGTTCTTCCAGTTCAACGTCGAAGCGATCGGCGTCGGAAGCGCTGCGCTCGATGCTGAGGTCATCGAACTGGCTGCGGGATGGCTGCGGGAGGTCGGGCTCGGTGAGCTCCGGCTGGAGCTGAACTCCATCGGGGACAACAAATGCCGTCCCGCCTACCTTGAGCGGCTCCAGGCGTACTACCGTCCGTTCAAGGCCCAGCTGCACGGCGATTGCCAGCTTCGAATCGAGAGCAACCCGCTCCGGCTTCTCGACTGCAAGGTCGATCTTTGCCAACCGTTCAAGGCTGGCGCGCCACGCATCACCGACCACCTGTGCGAAGACTGCTCTGCGGCGTGGGACGAGGTCCGGCTGCTGCTGGACGCGGCGGCTATCGAGTACCGGCTCAATCCTCACCTCGTCCGCGGCCTGGATTACTACACGCGCACTGTCTTCGAGTTCTATCCCGCCGGCGCGACGGGCCAGCAGGATGCGCTTGCGTCAGGCGGGCGGTACGACGGCCTCGCCGAAGCCGAGGGTTGGCCTTCCACGCCCGGAGTGGGCTTTGCCGGCGGGCTTGACCGCGTGACGGAGCTCATGGCACTGAGCGGTGAGGAGGTGATCGCGCCTCCAGTCGCCGAAGTGGTGGTCCTGGCCGATGGCGACCTGGATGTCGCCGCCGCTGATGTCGCGCGCATCTGCCGCACCGTGCGGTCGGTCGCGGTCGACTATGAGCGGAAGAGCCTGCGCGCCAAGATGAGGTCGGCCAACAAGCTCGGTGCGCGCTGGGTGGTGCTCATCGGCGAGGAGGACGCCAAGGGTCGCACCGCGCAGCTCAAAGAGATGGCGAGCGGGGAGCAGGTAGCGGTCGCGTGGGCAGACCTGCCACTGCGGCTCGCATGAGCGGCTACACCGCGCGGCACTGCGGCTCGCTGCGGTCATCAGACGAGGGCCGTGAGCTCGAACTCTATGGGTGGGTGGCTCGGCGTCGCGACCATGGCGGCCTGGTCTTCATCGACCTCCGCGACCGCTGGGGCGCGGTCCAGGTGGTGTTCAAGTCACCTGAGACACGGGAGCTCGCCGCCAACCTGCGGCTCGAATTTGTCGTGCGCGTAACAGGCGTCGTCGCGCGGCGACCAGAAAGCTCAGAGAATCCCGCGATGCCGACCGGCGAGGTCGAGGTCGAGGCGTCCGAGCTGGTGATCATCACTCGCGCGAAGACTCCTCCTTTTCCAATCGAAGATGAGACGGGCGCCGACGAAACCATTCGGCTCAAGTACCGCTACCTGGATCTTCGACGGCCTCGAATGCAGCGGATCCTCGAGCTGCGGCACCGCGTGAACAAGATCATCCACGCCTACATGGATGAGCAAGAATTCATCGAGGTCGAAACGCCACTGCTGGTGAAGGGAACACCCGAGGGCGCGCGCGATTTCATCGTCCCATCGCGGCTGCATCCCGGCGAGTTCTTCGCGTTGCCGCAGTCACCACAACAGTTGAAACAGCTATTGATGGTGAGTGGCCTCGGGCGCTACTACCAGATCGCCCGCTGCCTGCGCGACGAGGATTTGCGCGCGGATCGCGCGCTGGAGTTCACCCAGCTCGATCTCGAGATGTCCTTCTGCGACGAGGAAGACATCTTCACCCTCATCGAAGGGTTGTGGGCGCGGATCTGGAAGCAGATCCTCGATGTGGACCTGGTCACGCCGTTTCCGCGCCTGGACATGAAGGAAGCCTTGCTTCGATACGGCACCGACAAGCCCGACCTGCGTTACGAGCTCGTGATCGCGGACCTGGGCGAGGTCCTGGCGCAAACGCAGGCTCAAGTCTTCAAGACGGTGCTCGCCGAGGGCGGCGTGGTGCGCGGCTTTGCGGTTCCGGACGGAAAGAATATGACTCGGCGCGAGCTGGACGACCTGTCCACCATCGCCAAGGGAGCGGGCGCCAAAGGCCTCGCGTGGCTGCCTGGTCCGCTGGACAAGTTCGTTTCCGAATCGGAGATGACGGATATCAAACGCGCGACCGACGCAGGACCCGACGACCTCGTCCTGCTCGTCGCCGACAAGCGCCGCCGAGCCGAGAAGGTGCTGGGCCTGATCCGGCAGCAGGTGGCGCGGAACCGCAAATTGATCCGAGAAAAGGAATGGCGCTTCTTGTGGGTTTATCCCATGTACCTGTTCGAGGAAGATGACGAAGGCAAGCTCACTTACGGCCATCACCCGTTCACCTCGCCGATGGACGAGGACCTGATGTTCATCGACGAGCGCCCGTATGACGTTCGGGCGCACGCGTACGACATCGTGTGCAACGGCTACGAGCTGGGCGGGGGAAGCATCCGCATCCACGACCGCGCCCTGCAGGAGAAAGTCTTCGAGATCCTCGGTCATTCGCGGGAATCGATCAGAGAGCGATTCGGCCACCTTCTGGACGCCTTCGAGTACGGCGTCCCGCCCCACGGCGGCATCGCGCCTGGGATCGACCGCATCGTCATGATGCTCGCGGGCACCGAGAACATTCGCGACGTGATCGCGTTTCCGAAGACCCAGAGCCACCAGGACCTGATGCTTGGTGCGCCGAGCCCCGTCGACCAGGCGCAGCTCGATGAGCTGCACATCAAAGTGGTTCCTCCGAAGAACCCGGCCTCGTAGTATTGGTTCGCTCCCGAAGGGCTGCGGGCGATGTGCGCGTTGCCCAACAGACGATCGTTAGGGACCCCGGAGTCCCGACAGCCGACCAAATGCCCGCTCGACGGGACTTGGAGAGCCAGGGCAGGGGACCCACCTGAGCTCGCTCAGGACAACCCACCCCCGTGACCCGGAGGGAGCACTTTTGGTCCCCACGAAAAATCCCCACGAACTCCCAGGCTTCGCCGTGATTTCGTGGGGGCCCCTGGTCATTACCCGATGCAGTTGCTGAAGCTGATCCCTCCGGGCCTGATCGTGGGTGGCCTTGCCGTGCTCATCCTGTCCCAGCTCTTCTTCGCCTTCCTGCCGTACCGCCGCCGCTCCTACCTACCGATCCTCCTGATGACTGCGATCGGGTTCGGCCTAGGACAGCTCTGGGATTTCCTCGGACTGCCCTCGTGGAGACTGGGGCAGGCAGACTTGCTGCCTGCAGCCGCGTTCGCTCTTCTCCTCCAGCCGCTGGCGCGCTTCGTGCCCCGCCCAAGCCACGAACCCAAAGAGCCGGAACAGAGCAATCCCAGCGCCCGCAACTAAGATTGCATTTGTTGTTTGCTAGCTCGGCGCAGAGGGTAATGACTCGATGAGCAGTCAGGGCTTCATGTGGCTCGCGTTCGGGGTTGCCGCCCTGGTGGTGGCGCTGGCCCTGGCCGCGGTCCTGATCCGGCTGCGCGGGACGCTTGGC
>JBGQGS010000125.1:0-6826 GCA_041497555.1 Candidatus Dormibacteraceae bacterium
CCACCACGTATCCCGCCACGCGTGGCAAGGAGTGACTACTTGATAGATCCCATCCCAGGGAGGGAGAGCAGGGCCGCGAATCCGGCCGTGTTGATGACCGAGGAGAGTCAGCGGTCTGCGGCCGTTGAGCGGCCCGATGAGAGGGAACCGCTAGGTTCCCTCTCATATCTCACACCATTCCGAGTTCCCAGCGCGCTTCCTCAGACATGCGCTCGGGGGACCATACGGGCTCGTAGACGATGTCGACTCCGGCGTCCTTGATGCCGGGCAGCGTGAGCAGGTGGTCGCGGACGTCTGCCATCACGTCGGCGGCCATCGGGCAGCCGAGCGCGGTGAGGGTCATCTTGATATCCACCCGCTCGGGCTTGATCGCGATGTCGTAGATCAGGCCCAGATCGATGATGTTGACCGGGATCTCAGGGTCGTAGCACTGGCGCAGAACCTCGATCACATCCTCGGGTTTGACCGTCGCGTCCGGAGCGACCTCCGTCGTCGGTGCGAATCCAGGGGTCGCTGCGAAATCGCCAGATTTCGTGGAGTTCAAATCGGTCACGACTTCTCCAGCGGCAGGCCCGCCTTCCGCCAGGCGTCGGTGCCTCCGCGAAAGTTCACGACGTCCTTGGTCCCCAGGGCTACCGCCATCTCGGACGCGATCGCCGATCGGGTGCCGATGGCGCAAACGAACACGGTGCGGTCACGGAACCTGTGCGCCTTGGGCTGTTTCAAGATGCTGTCCAGGATGATGTGCTGGGCTCCGGGGAGGTGTCCCTTGTTCCATTCCCAGTCGTCTCGGACGTCCACCACCTCATAGCCGTCATCGATAAGCTTGCGGACCTCGTCCAGCTGTGCTTCCCGGAAGGCCGATTCCTGCTCAGTCATACCCATCTCCTACTCCTCGTCCTCATCGCTGCCGGCCAATCCGTATGCACCCACCTTCAGCACTTTCAGCGACAGGAGCGCGCACTTGATGCGTGCAGGGGAGATCTCGATCCCGAGCTCCCCGAGCACGTCCGCCTTGCTGATCTTCTTGGCCTCTTCGAGCGGCAGGCCTTTCAGGCGCTCGGTCAAGAGCGACGCAGCAGCCTGTGAGATGGCGCAGCCGCGGCCGTGGAACCGAACGTCCTCGATCACCCCGTCCTTGACCCGAAAATCCATCCCGATCACGTCGCCGCAAAGGGGGTTGTCCTCCTCGTGGCTGATGTCCGGATGCTCGAGGCGGCCGAAGTTCCGCGGGTTCTTGTAGTGGTCGAGGATGTACTCGCGATAGAACTGATCATCGGCAGCGGTGCCTGCTCGCATGTTCATAGCTCCGAGAGAACACTCGGGGTCCCCGCGAAATCGAAGATTTCGTGGGGTGAGTACAACTGGTCGTCGGCTGCTGTGCTGCTCACGCGAAAATCCTCTGGGCCTCTTTAATGGAACCGACCAGCCGGTCGACTTCATCCCTCTGCGTGTACACGTAGAAGGAGGCGCGGGCCGTGGCCGCCACTCCCAGTCGGGTCATCAACGGCATCGCGCAGTGGTGGCCCGCTCTCAGGCACACCTGGTCGCGGTCGGCGATGGTCGCCAGGTCGTGCGGGTGGATTCCCTCCAGCGAGAACGAGATCACGCCGGCGCGGCGCGAAGGCGGAGGGCCGTACAGCGTGAGCCCTTCGATGTCGCTGAGCGCTTCGTAGGCATATTCGGTGATCTCGCGCTCGTGCGCGCGAACGGCGTCCATGCCCAGCTCGCTCAGGTAGTCCACCGCCGCTCCCAGCCCGATGACCTCGGCTATGGCCTGCGTGCCGGCTTCGAACTTCCAGGGCAGGTCGTGGTAGGTCGTGCCCTCGATGCGAACAGCCTTGATCATGTCGCCGCCCGACATGAATGGATCCATCGCCTCGAGCCGCTCGCGGCGGCCGTACAGGATGCCCGCGCCAGTTGGCCCCAGCATCTTGTGGCCGCTGAACGCGTAGAAGTCACAGCCCAGGGCGCGGACGTCGACACCCTGGTGTGGCGCGCCCTGCGCGCCGTCCACCAGCACTGTCGCCCCGGCGGCCTTGGCCGCCGCGACCATCTCCTTCGCCGGGTTGATCGTGCCGAGCGCGTTGCTGACGTGGCCGAAGGCGACCAGCTTCGGCGACCGCTCGAGGAGCTTGTGGAACTGGTCCTGGCGAAGCTCGCCGCGCTCGTCGATGTCGACGTACTCGATCGTCGCCCCCTGCTCGGCGGCGAGGATCTGCCACGGCACGATGTTCGAGTGGTGGTCGAGGATCGTGAGGACGATCAGGTCGCCCTGCTTGACGTGCTTGCGGCCCCACGAGTACGCGACCAGGTTGATCGCTTCGGTTGTGCCGCGCGTGTAGATGATCTCCTTGGTCGAGCTCGCGTTGATGAAGTCGCGGACCTTCTCGCGCGTGGCCTCATAGCGCACCGTCGCCTCCTCGGCGATCCGGTAGGCCGCGCGGTGGATGTTCGAGTTGAACTTCTCGAAGTAGTCCATCATCGCGCCGGTCACCTGTCGCGGCCGCTGCGAGGTGTTCGCCGAGTCGAGGTACGCGATCCCGATCTCGAAGATCGGGAAGTCCTTCCTGATCGTCGCGACGTCGAGTCGGGATCCGGTCAGGGCCATCAGTCGGGGACCTCGACGAAAACGTCGGCGCCCTCCACCGTCACCGGGTACGTCTTCGCAGCGATCACCGCCGGCAGGCCAGTGACCTTGCCGGTGACCAGGTTGAAGCGAGAGCCATGCTGCGGGCATTCGACATCGAGGCCGAACAGCTCACCCCCGCTGAGCAGGAACTCCTCGTGGGTGCAGACATCGCCGATCGCGTAGAAGTTGCCGTCATCTGCATGGGCCAGGCAGATCTCCTGGCTGTCAGCGACGACTCTCTTCACTGACTCGACTGGAATCTCGGAGGTCGTGGCGACGCGCACCCTAGCCAAGGCGCGTCTCCAGCTCGGCCTCGATGAGCTTGCGCGCGTGATCGAACGGGATCCGGTCCAGCACGTCGCCGAAGAATCCCTGCACGATCATCCGCTTGGCGGTCGGCGCGGGGATGCCGCGCGACTGCAGGTAGAACATGCTCTGCGGGTCGACCGGTCCGACGGTGGCGCCGTGCGTACACCGCACGTCGTTGTTGTCGATCTCGAGCATCGGGATCGAGGTCGCCTTGGCGTGGTCGGAGAGCACGAGGTTTCGGTTGGCCTGGTACGCGTCCGACCTCGCGGCGCCCTTCTCGATCCGGATCAGTCCGGCATAGACGGTGCGCGCCGTGTCCTGCAGGGCGCCCTTGAACAGCAGGTCGGAGCGCGTGTTGCCCACCTGATGGTCCTGCAGCGTGTGGAAGTCGAAGAACTGCTGACCGGAAGCGAAGTAGATGGCCTTCAGCTCCGCGTCAGCGCCCTGCCCGACGAGGGAAGCCTCGACGCGCGTCTTGGAGAATCGTCCGCCGAGGGTGACACTGAAGAGCCGCAGCTTGGCGTCCTTCTCCAGGCGCGCGCGCTGGTCGCCGAAGTGCCACGCGTTGCGTCCCCACTTCTGCACTGCGACGTAACCGACCTCGGCACCCTCGCCGACGAAGATCTCGGCCGAGCCGCTTCGGTATGCGGCCGGCTCGTCATCTTGCCCGATGTACTCGTCCAGGTAGTGGAAGCGAGCGCCACGGCCGGCCACGATCAGGGTGTGGGGCAGGAACGCCGTGCCGCCGCCGTGTGACGTGTGCTGGGCGACGACAGGCTGGTCGATGACAACTCCGTCCGGCACGTAGAGAAACGTCCCGCCCGTGAAGAAAGCCGCGTGCAGTGCGGTGAACCGATCGCGGTCCGTTCGGATGAGCGAAAACAGGAGCGGTTCAACGAGCTGCGGATGCCTCTCGGCAGCCACGCGCAGTGGCTCGAGGATCACGCCAGGTGGCAGCGGAGCCAACGCGCCGAGATTGAAGCCGTTGCGGTGCTCGAGCTCCGAGAACTGGGCAGTGTTCAGCCCGCTGATGTCGGTGCGCCGCCACTCCTCATCGGTCTTGCTCGGCATGGGCAGCCGTTCGAACGTTTCGAGCGCGCTGCGCCGGCGGTCCCGAAGCCAGTCGGGCTCACCCTGGAGCACTGCGTCCAGGGTCTCCAGGGTCAACGTCATGGCTAGCCTACCGAGCCCTCCATCTCGAGCTGGATGAGGCGGTTCAGCTCCACGGCATACTCGAGCGGGAGCTCCTTGGTGAAAGGCTCGATGAAGCCGTTGACGATCATCGTCTCGGCCTCGCTGCGGGTGATCCCGCGGCTCATCAGGTAGAAGAGCTGCTCGTCGGAGACCTTGCTCACGGTCGCCTCGTGGCCGAGGGTCACGTTCTCGGCGTCGACGTCGTTGTAGGGATAGGTGTCAGAGCGCGACTCGTCGTCGAGCAAGAGCGCGTCGCACTTGACGAACGACTTGCAGTTGTTCGCGCCCGGGTACATCTTGATGTGCCCTCGGTAGGAGGTCCGCCCGCCGCCCTTGGAGATGGACTTCGAGGTGATGGTCGAGGTCGTGTTCGGCGCGACGTGGATCATCTTGCCGCCGGCGTCCTGGTGCTGGCCCTTGCCCGCGAACGCCACCGAAAGCACATCGCCCTTGGCGCCCGGTTCCATCAGGTAGACGCTCGGGTACTTCATCGTGATCTGCGAGCCAAGGTTGCCGTCGACCCACTCCATGGTCGCGTCGGCGTACGCCAGCGCGCGCTTGGTCACCAGGTTGAACACGTTGGTCGACCAGTTCTGGATCGTGGTGTAACGGCAGCGTGCGTTCTTCTTGACGATGATCTCGACCACCGCCGAGTGCAGCGAGTCGGTCGTGTAGATGGGGGCCGTACAGCCCTCGATGTAATGGACGAACGAGCCCTCGTCGCAGATGATCAGGGTCCGCTCGAACTGGCCCATGTTCTCTGCGTTGATGCGGAAGTAGGCCTGCAGCGGGATGTCCACGCGCACGCCCTTCGGGACGTAGATGAACGACCCGCCGGACCACACCGCGCTGTTCAGGGCCGCGAATTTGTTGTCGGCCGGCGGGATGACGGTGCCGAAGTACTCCTTGAAGAGCTCGGGGTGATCGCGCAGCGCCGAGTCGGTGTCGGTGAAGATGACGCCCTTCTTCGAAAGCTCCTCGTGCAGGGAGTGGTAGACGACCTCCGACTCGTACTGCGCGGACACGCCCGCAAGGAACTTGCGCTCGGCTTCCGGCACGCCCAGCCGGTCATAGGTCTTCTTGATGTCGGGCGGCAGGTCTTCCCATGAGGTCGACTGCTTGTCGGAGGCCTTGAGGTAGTAGAAGATGTTCTCGAAGTCGATCACAGAGAGGTCGGCGCCCCATTTGGGCATCGGCTTCTTACGGAAGATCTCGAGCGAGCGAAGCCGGAACTTCAACATCCATTCGGGCTCCTTCTTCATCCACGAGATCTCCTTGACGATCTCGGGGTTCAGGCCGCGTTTGGCCTTGAAGATGTAGTCCTCCGGGACGAAGAAGCCGTACTTCTCCTTGTAATCGGTGCCGACGTCGACCTTCGGTACTGTAGCCATCAGCTTGCCTCCTCCGCCTTCAGCACGGCCGGCTCGTCAGCCTCCGCCCATTCCGAATAACCGGTCTTCTCCAGACGAGCTGCGACTTCCGGGCCGCCCGATAGGACGAACTTTCCGTCCACGAGCACGTGTACGAAGTCGGGTTTGATGAACTCGAGGATCCGCGTGTAGTGGGTGATGATCAGCACGCCGAGCTCCGGACCGCGCATGCGGTTCACGGCCTCGGCGACGAACTTGATCGAGTCGATGTCGAGTCCTGAGTCTGTCTCGTCGAGGATCGCGATCTCGGGCTTGAGCATCGCCATCTGCAGGATCTCGGCGCGCTTCTTCTCGCCGCCGGAGAACCCGTCGTTGATGTAGCGCGGCAGGAACGAGTCGTCCATGTGCAGCACCTCGAGCTCGCCCTTGAGCATCGAGCGAAACTCCTTGGGCGAGATCTGCTTCGACTTGTCCTTTCCGTCGTAGCCGCGCTTGGCGTTCAACGCAGTGCGAAGGAAGTTGGTCATCGAGATGCCGGGCACGACCACCGGGTATTGGAAGGCGAGGAACATGCCCAGGCGAGCCCGTTCGTCAGGCTCGAGCGCGAGCACGTTCTGTCCCTTGAAGCTGACCTCGCCGCCGTCGACCGTGTAGCCGGGGTGGCCCATCAGCGTGTGGGAGAGCGTCGATTTGCCCGAGCCGTTGGGCCCCATCACGGCGTGCACTTCGCCCTTGTTGATCGCAAGGGTGACGCCCTTCAGAATCTCCTTGCCCTCGACGCTTGCCCTCAGGTCCTTGATCTCGAAATCAGCCAACTTTCTCTTTGCTCTCCTTGTCTTTGACTTCATATGTGCAGTCGCTGGCCGCCTCGGCCATCCAGGTGGACCTGCTGACCGGTGCTCCCAGGAGCCGCTCGTACATCTGCTGCTCGTTCACGCAGGGAAGCCCCGTGCGGGAGGCGACGTCCTGGATGGGGCAGTTGCAGTGACGGATCGCGAGCCCGCCCTCCGCCAGCTCGACCACCTCGGCCATGTGACCGTGCTCGGTAGCGAGCTTGGACAGCTCGCGGACGCGGGCTTCGAAGTCCAGCCCCGCCAGTCGAGGGGCGTACTCGGCCTCGAGCCGTGCCGCACGGCGCTCGAAGAAGTGCTTCAGCTGCACGTCGGACATGAACTCGACAAGCTGTCCGGTCAGCTCGCGGTGGCCGTCAGGAAAGTGGTCCCCCGCGGCGGCGGTCAGCTGATACACGTTCTCGGGACGGCCGCGACCGTGCGGCGTCGCGGAGGCAACGGTCGCCAGGCCCGCGGCTTCCAATGCCTCG
>JBGQGS010000126.1:0-6608 GCA_041497555.1 Candidatus Dormibacteraceae bacterium
CGCGAGTCAGGAGGGCGCCCTGCGCGCGCCCGGCGCCGCGGCCAAGACCAACGGCGGTCAGGAGACCGCACCCACCGAATTCGACCCCGAGGACTAGCCGAGATGTCCGATCACCGCCGAGCCGGCCGCCTTGTCGTTCCTGCCAAGCAGGCTCCGGCTGACAAGGCTCTGCTCGAGCGAAACGCGATCGAGGAGCTCAGCCACCACGCCGATCCATGGCGCGTGCTGCGCATCCTCTCTGAGTTCGTGGAGGGTTTCGACGCTCTCGGCGAGGTCGGGCCGGCCGTGACGGTGTTCGGTTCCGCGCGCGCTAAACCCAACGATCCTTACTACAAGGCCGGCATCGCCCTCGGGGCGGCTCTCGCCCGGCGTGGCTTTGCGGTCATCACGGGCGGCGGGCCCGGGATCATGGAAGCAGTCAACCGCGGCTGCCACGAGGCGGGAGGGCTGTCGGTCGGCTGCAACATCGAGCTGCCGCACGAGCAGTCGCTCAACAGGTACGTGGACCTCGGCGTCGAGTTCCGCTACTTCTTCGTGCGCAAGAACATGTTCGTCAAGTACGCTCGCGGGTTCGTCATCTTCCCGGGCGGCATCGGTACGCTCGATGAGCTGTTCGAATCTCTCACTCTCGCGCAGACCGGAAAGATCGAGCACTTCCCGATCGTGCTCTTCGGCACCACCTACTGGAACGGGCTGATCGACTGGCTGAAGAAGGTAGTGCTGACCTCCGGCGCAATCTCGACAGCGGACCTCAAGCTGCTGAGCTTCACGGACGACCCGGAAGAAGCAGCAGAGATGGCGACACGGCCGCTGCCGGTCAAGGTCCAGGCGCGCCGCGAGCAGATCGTAGAACCAAAGAGGGATGTGTAATAGCCGCGACGAACCCGCTCGATCTCTACTTCCTCAACGACGGCGGACAAACCGCTGACGTTGTGGCGCAAAGGATCGCTTCATTCCTCGACGGAGCGACGAAGACTCTGGACATCGCCATCTACGATCTGCGACTGGACGAAGCTCCGTCGAGCACCTTGTTCAGCGCATTCGAGGCAGCGCAGAAGCGCGGGGTGATCGTCCGCCTCATCTTCAACCAGGATCACGCCCTGGCGATACCGGTTCCGCCCCCGCCTGAGATCGACTGGGCTTTCATCGACCGGCTGAAGTCGATCGGCGTACAGGTCAAGCCCGTACCCGGCATCCCAGACCTGATGCACCACAAGTACGTGGTGCGCGACGTGGGCACGCCACCGGCCGCGGTCTTGAGCGGGTCGACAAACTGGACCAACGATTCATGGAGCCGCGAGGAGAACGTCATCTTGACCCTCGCATCCGGAGAGATCGCCACCGATTACCGAGCGGATTTCGAAGAGCTCTGGCAAAAGCCCGTGGTCGCCGCATCCGGTCGCATCTCGTCGCCGTGGTCGGCGCTGACGGATGGCACGCGGGTCCGGCCTTACTTCTGCCCTGGTCGCGCCATGAAGCTGGTCCACGCGATGGCGAGGTCTATCGCCTCCGCGCAAAAGCGCATCCGCATCTGCTCTCCGGTGATCACGTCCGGCCCGATCCTCGGCACCCTGGCCGAGGTCTGCGAGCACCCCGGCATCGATATCGCCGGTGTGTACGATGCGACCCAGATGGACGAGGTACAGCACCAGTGGGCCGCGCAGGCAGGCGCGGCGTGGAAGATCACGGCGTTCCACAGCATCGCGGCCGCCGTCAGGTTCGGCGCCAAGCGCTCCACTCCTTACGCCAAGGGTTCGATTCACGACTTCATGCACGCGAAGATCCTGGTCGCGGACGACTACGTCTACACAGGAAGCTTCAACCTCTCACACAGCGGCGAGCAGAACGCTGAGAACGTGATCCAGATCGAGAGCGCTGCGGTGGCGGACATGTGCGTCGCCTACATCGACCGCGTCGCCGCCAGGTACGGCGGCGTAACACCCCAGGTGGCATAGAGCTGCGGAGCCCGCGGGTCCTGTGGTTTGCCGCCGCCGGCGTGGCCCTGCTGGCTCTCGTGCTGCTGCTTGTGGCGCCCCGCTGGCAGCTGGCCACGGGTACCCTGGTCGTCGCCATTTCGGGTCGGACTGCGGGGTCGATTCCACAGTCGGCGTTGATGATCCACGGCAGCGGGCATTGGGTGGCGCTCGGGGATGTCTCCGGCGCCGTGCCGGCAGCTCCGGCGGAACGCGACCTGACGGCGGTTTCCCTCGCCGCCGGCGCCTACGACGGTGTTCGGCTCGGGAGCGACCTGCAAAACGTATCGATCACGATCACCGCCGGCCAGGTCGAGCCCCTGCTGCTGGGGATCGACTCCGGCCACCTGATCCCGGGAGCCTCATACGCGGGCAACGACGAGGTCAACCTCGGGCTTGGCGAGCTTGGGGGCAAGTTCGTGGCCATGCCCGCCTACGATCTGTTGGACCAGGCTGGGCACGCGCTCAATCAGACGACCACCTCGGGCAAAGACCTCGTCATCGCCGCCTTCCACACCACGTGTCGCGAGACGTGTCCGCTCTACACCGCGCTCTTCTTCCAGATCTCCAAGCGCATGCCGTCCGGCGTGATGCTCGCGGAGGTGACGACCGATCCGGCCACCGACACACCGGCCGCGCTCGCTGACTACGCGCACGCGATCGGTGCGACCTGGACCTTTGGCACCGGCAGCGCGGATGCGCTCACCGCGTTCTGGAAGCCGTTCGGGGTGCAGCTCGCCACCGGCGACAGCCACGTTTCGACGCTCGCTCTGGTCGACCGCCACGGATACGTGCGCCTTGTATATCGCGGGGTGCCTGACGTCGGGAGCGCGATGCCGTCCACGCTGATCGCGAGCTTGAGCGCGCAGGGGCTGCACGAGCTCGCCTCTGGCGGTGACGGCTGGGGCGCGCCAGACGTCCTCCAGGCGCTGCTCACGATCGCGGGGCCTCAGCAGCCATCGCCGAGCGCCGGCGGAAAGGCTCCGGCTTTTACGTTGATGGGCACCGATGGCCGGCAGGTCAGCCTCGCAGGCCTCGCGGGCCGGCCCGCCGTGATCAACTTCTGGGCCACCTACTGCCCGCCCTGCCGGGCGGAGATGCCGCTGTTGCAGCGGCGCGCAGGAACGCAACCCGGTGTGCAGCTCGTGCTCGTCAACGAAGGTGACAGCGGCCGGGCCGCCCGCGATTTCCTCGATTCGCTTGGAATCAGCCAGGCCGCGCTCCTGGATTCGGACCTGAGCGTGGGACACGCATACGGCGCGGTCGCCCTGCCCATGACTGTGTTCGTCCGCGCCGACGGCACCATCGCGGCACGCCACCTCGGCCAGCTCGATGACAGCGTGCTCGCGGCTCAGCTCGCGACTCTGGGAAACTAGGTCGCCCATGGCCTCGGTCACGCTGTTTCGCCGCCTCGCTGTCCTGACGGCCGTCTTTGCCTACCTGCTGATCGCGCTCGGTGGTGTCGTGCGCGTGTCCGGCTCGGGGCTGGGTTGTCCTGACTGGCCTTTGTGCCACGGGCGCCCGTACCCGCCCGCAGACCTGCACGCGATCATCGAGTACTCGCATCGCGCCGTCGGCAGCCTGACCGGGGTGCTGATCATCGCGACGGTGATCCTCGCCTGGGTCGTCTGGCGCACCCGGCGCCCAGTCGTGGCGTGGCTCGCGACGGCTTCGCTGATCGGCGTGGTCGGGGAGGGGGCGCTCGGCGGCGTCGTGGTGGCGAACGAGCTCGCCTCGTGGCTCGTGCTCGTGCACCTCGGCCTGGCCATGATGATCCTCGGGTTCCTCATCGCGGCCGCGGTGATGGCGATGCCGGCATCCGGCGGTGTCGCGGATCCAGGATTCAGGAGGCTCGTCGCCGTTGCGGTGGCGGCGACATACGTGCTGCTGCTGACCGGTTCTACGGTGGTGGCGAGTGGGGTGGACGCGGCCTGCATGTCGTGGCCGCTGTGCGGTTCGGGCTTCACGCCCGAATTCGCGGGAGCCAACGCTTTCACCATGCTCCATCGCGGCGCCGCGCTCGTGGTCGGGCTGCTGCTCCTGCACGTCCTCTCGACGGCATTTCGGCGTTGGCGCAACGTGGGCGGCATGCGCCTGATCGCCGGGGGCGCGCTTGTGGTCTTCACGCTCGAGGTCGCGGTCGGGGCCGGCGCCGCCGTGACCGACGGAGCGCTGTTCAACGGTCTCCACGTTGCTCTCGCCACGCTCGTCTGGGCGGGCACGCTCACGACGGCGCTGCTCACCCTGCCTCGAGCCGACCGAGACGCCACGCTGTCGCGCGTGGCGGTGGAGAAAGAGCCGGCATGAGCGTCGTCACGGCTACCATGCCGCGCGGTATCGTGGGCGTCGCCCGCGACTACGTGAGCCTGCTCAAGCTGCGCATCGTCGCCCTGCTCGACGCGACCGCGATCGGCGTCATGATCCCTGCGTCTCACGGCCATCCACCCATCGTCGCGGTGCTGGCCGTCCTTGTCGGCGGCACCTTTGCGGCAGGTGGCGCGCACGCCATCAACTGCTGGTTCGACCGCGACATCGACGCGGAGATGAGCCGGACCCGCCGTCGGCCCGTGCCCGCCGGCCGGATCCCGCCGTGGCACGCCCTGGCGATCGGGATCGGTCTGAACGTGCTCGCCTTCGCGGTGCTGTGGACGGGCGCAAACCCGCTGGCTGCCGGCCTAGCCCTCGCCGGCACGCTGATCTACGTCTTCGTCTACACGATCTGGCTGAAGCGCACCACGCCACAGAACATCGTCATCGGCGGCGCAGCGGGAGCCGTGCCGCCGCTCGTCGGCTGGGCCGCGGCCACGGGCCACCTGGATGCGACCGCGCTCGCGCTGTTCGGAGTGATCTTCTTCTGGACGCCGCCGCACTTCTGGGCGCTCGCGCAGATGATCAAGGCGGACTACGAGCGCGCGCACGTCCCGATGCTGCCGGCCGTCGGGGGCGAGCGCTCGGCGAAGCGCCAGAGCATCGCCTACGCCACGCTGACGGCCGCGGCCAGCGTCATCCCGTTCTTGACCGGGTCGGCCGGGCCGATCTACCTCGCGGGCGCGGTCGCGCTGGGGGTAGGACTGGTGGGCATCACGGTGCTCGACCTTCAAGGTCGCCGCTGGACGCGGCGCGTTTTCACCTACTCGATCGCCTACTTGGCGCTCCTCTTCATGCTGTTTGCCATCTCCCCGTTCTTGCCCTGAGACGTCGCATGGAGATAGTGCGGCTGCACCTGGCCCGGATCGAAGCGCTCAACAATATCCCCGTGCATGGTTTCGTGATCAAGCATCCACGCGCTGGCGCGATCCTGGTCGACACCGGGGTGGGCTGGCCGACGGAGCTGGTGCCGGAATGGAAGGTCGTCAACCGCCACGCCGCCGACGCGCTGGCGGAGCACGACCTGAGCCCGGCGGACGTGCGCATCGTCATCAACAGCCACCTGCACTTCGACCACTGCGGGCAGAACGCGGTGTTCAAGCACGCGCCGTTCTACATCCAGCGCGCGGAGCTGGACCGCGCCCGTCTCGAAGAGACGGAAACATCGGAGTGGTTCGATTTCGCCGGAGCGCGATTCGAGCTGATCGACGGCGACGCACAGATCGCCGATGGCGTGCGGGTCGTGGCGACACCCGGCCATACCGTCGGCCACCAGAGCGTCATCGTCGACACGGCCGATGGCGGGGCGGTCATGATCGGCGACGCGGCATATACGTCGGACATCTACCAGCAGACCGACCAGGCAGACCTGTCGAACTGGCGGGGACAGTACAGCGATCGGGATGCGTGGTCGGATTCGCTGCGCATGCTGCACGGGCTACATCCTCACGAGGTCCATTTCTGTCACGACACCCGCGTCGTTTCGCAGGGATGATCGGTCCCCTCGTCAGCGCAGAGTGGCTGAGGGATCACCTCGGCGATCGCGACGTGAGGGTGATCGACTTTCGCTGGTATCTCCTCGACCGCAACGGCCGCGAAGAGTACGTCCGCGGGCACATACCCGGCGCGGTGTTCGTTGACCTCGACGCGGTGACAGGTCAAGGCGCCGGCCGGCATCCGCTGCCGGCGGCGTGGCAGGTCCAGGACGAGATGCAAAAGGCTGGGGTGGCCGATACGACGAAAGTGGTCGTGTACGACGACGCGGGCGGATCGGTCGCCGCGCGGCTGTGGTTCCTGCTCGGCTGGTTCGGACACGACGCGCAGGCGGTGCTTGATGGAGGCCTCCAGGCCTGGGGCGGGCCGCTGGAGGCCGGCGCAGCATCCGTGGCGCGCAGCACCTTCCGCTCCAAGCCGCCGGATCGCACGCGGATCCTCGACTTCGAGGCCGTACGCGGGCTCGAGGGCGTGCCGCTGCTGGACGCCCGGGCCGGCGAGCGGTATCGGGGTGACATCGAGCCTGTCGACCCTAAGGCAGGCCACATCCCTGGAGCGGTCAGCGCGCCGTGGATGGGGAACCTCGGTCCCGACGGGCGTTTCAAGTCGCCCGGCCAATTGCGCGAACGCTTTTCCGAGCTGGGAGTGGATGACAGCGCGGTTGCGTACTGCGGATCGGGGGTCAACGCCTGCCACCACCTGCTGGCGATGGAGGTGGCGGGATTGCGCAACGGCCGCCTGTACGCAGGCTCGTGGAGCGACTGGTCGCACCGC
>JBGQGS010000127.1:0-6542 GCA_041497555.1 Candidatus Dormibacteraceae bacterium
CACATCCGCCAGGTAGTCGCCGAGCCGACCGGAGGCGGCTGAAAGCTTGACCGCAACCGGGAGCATGGGCTCACTGTAGCTCGGCTCATCGGCAGGGCAAGGGGGTTGCTACGCCGTTGCTGCATCGCTACTCGGGTAGCCTCTAGAGAGGGGGTCCGCCGGTAGACCCTTTCTCGCTGTGGCCAGGCTTAGGCTTTAAACCGTGAGTCTCATGCCGAGCCGAGTCGACCCTCTCCGCACCACACTCTCCGATGGGCCCGGATCGCGAGTAGATCGTCGGCACGCGACCGCCCGTCGGCGCGTCCCCAGGGAAGTCGTGAGATTTGTCGCTGTGGTGGTGGTGGTCGCCTCGATCATCGGAGCAGGGGGCTACCTCGTACTCTCCCAGGAGGCGACGGCGGAAGCGCAGCGGAGTGCTGAGGAGATCGCTCGGGTCCAGGGGCTTGGCGTAGTTCAGCCTGTGCTGACGGATCGGCTGCTGCAGAGCGACCCTGCGTCGCTGGCCGAGATGGATCGGGTTGTCCGCAGTCGCGTGCTCGATGCTCGAACGGTGCGGGTGAAGATTTGGGACTCGTCCGGACGGATCGTCTACTCGGACGAGTCGCGGTTGATCGGCCAAACGTTTCCGCTGGGGTCGAACGAAAAGTCGGCTCTGCAATCCAACCTGGTCGACTCCGACGTCAGCGATCTGTCTCGGCCTGAGAACCGCTTCGAGCGTCCTTTTGGGCAGTTGCTGGAGGTGTATCTGCCGCTCCAGACGCCATCAGGCAACAAAGTCTTGTTCGAGACCTATCAGGAATTCGCATCGGTGCAGGCCCAGCAGAGCCGGATGATGCTGGAGTTCGGCCCAGTCCTCGTCATTGGCCTTCTGCTGCTCCTCGTCCTTGAGGTTCCCCTCGCGTGGTCGATGGCGAGGCGGCTCGAGGCGGCCGGCGTCGAGCGAGAGGCGCTGCTCACGCGGGCGGTGGAAGCCTCAGAGACTGAGAGGCGAAAGATCGCAAGCGACCTTCATGACGGTGTCGTGCAGCGGCTGGTAGGAACTGGGATGTCTCTCGGAGCGGCCTCGCGAAAGGTCGATCAGGGCACAGCCGGCAAGACCGACCCGTCGATCGGGAAGGTGCTTCAGCAAGGCGCCGGTGAACTCCGTGAAGCGGTTCGTGAGCTGCGGACCCTCATCGTGAAGATCGCCCCCACGGGCCTGAGCGGCGAGACGCTGGCCGATGCCCTCACGGATCTCGTCGAGCCTATGCGCGCCAACGGAATCGAGTCCGAGGTCCGGTTTGACGAGTGCCGCCTCGACCCTGCTGAAGCCAAGCTCATGTTTCGAGTCGCGCAAGAGGCGCTGCGCAACGTGGCTCGCCATTCAGGCGCCAGGCACGTGAAAGTTGAGGTGGCGACCTCGGCAACGGGGCGCACGCTGACCGTGTCCGACGACGGACGGGGCTTCGACCCCGGCGCACTTGCGGACAGCCAGCGGGAGGGTCACATGGGCCTGACCCTACTGAAAAGCTTGGCGGAAGATGGCGGCGCCCAACTGCGCGTGGTTTCATCGATGGGGAATGGAACCCGCGTCGAGATGACGCTGCTGTGACCTCCCCAGCGCCTGCCCGTATTCGAGTGATGGTGGTGGACGATCACGCCATCGTTCGACAGGGCATCTCGGATGTTCTTGGTTCTGACGAAGACATCGAGATCGTAGCCCTGGCCAAGAGCGGAGAGGAGGCGATCAGCCTGGCCGCCGAGCTGCACCCCGACGTGGCATTGATGGATCTCTCCATGCCCGGGGTAGGTGGAATCGAGGCAACCCGACGAACGATCGAAGCCTCGCCCGGAGTCAGGGTTGTGATGCTCACCTCTTTCGCGGAACCGCAGCACGTGAACGCCGCCCTTGATGCGGGCGCAGTCGGCTACCTCCTCAAGGACGCGGAGCCGGATGAGCTGGTTCGGGGAGTGAAAGCGGCGAGTCGGGGTGAAGCTCCATTTTCACCCCGCGCGGCCGGGGCGCTGCTCTCGCGCCGGTCAGAGCGTCGAGAGATCGAGGATCTCACGCCTCGCGAACGCGAGGTTCTGGACCTGGTCGGTCAGGGCCTGGCCAACAAGCAGATCTCGAGGCGGCTGGGCATCAAGGAGAAGACCGTCAAGGCGCATCTGTCCAATGTGTTCCAGCGCATCGGCGTTTCAGATCGAACGTCGGCCGCGCTTTGGGCGGCGAGGCACCTGCACTGACCTAAAGTCCTAGGACCATCGTCCAGGACTCACCCGGACGCCTGCCGGTCAACGATGTAGTCATCAAAAAGAGGCGGACAAAGGGCCGCCGGCAGGAGGCAAGCGATGAGAACGGTACGTGGGTTGGTCAGCAAGTTGAGCTTTACAGCGGTCGGGGTGGGTGTGGGGCTGATCCTCGCGGCGGGCAGTGGCGCTGCGGCGGTCCATCTCTCACAAACCGTAGCCAAGGAGCACTCGATCAGCGTCGTCCAGCCGGACTCGTCTCGCGACGGGTCAGTGCTGAAAGAGGACTCAAGCGTGAGCGGGGCGGATGACACAGTGTCCGAACCGGCCGAGGCTCTCGAGCCAGCCGAGGCGGCCGAGCCGCTGGACGACAGCGCCTCGAGGGCAACGTCAACCGACAACAGCGGGCAGGGATCCAGCCACAGCAGCGAGGCTGCCGGGACAGCAGCTGAGCCGGGCGACGATCACGGGCACGACGGCTCGAGCTAAGCGGCTAAACGCGCCAGGCCTCAGTCTCCTTGTCAGGGGCTGAGGCTTTGCCATGCACCGTGTCGTGCTCTACACGACCAGGTTCGGCGCTGAGCAGCTCACGCGGTCGTATGGCTTCTTGAGGCTCACTCTTGCTGAATGCCGGGCGGCGTTGTGGCTGCAGGTGAAGGGCTACTCCAAGTAGTCGCGGAGCTTGATCGAGCGCGACGGGTGGCGGAGCTTGCGCAACGCTTTGGCCTCGATCTGGCGGATGCGCTCGCGGGTGACCCCGATGCGCTTGCCGACCTCCTCCAGTGTGCACTGGTGGTCGTCGATGAACCCAAAGCGGAGTTGGAGCACACGGCGCTCGCGCGGCGTGAGGGTGTCGAGCACGGTCTGGACTTCGGATTGAAGCATGGTCATCGAGGCGGCGTCGGAAGGCGAGACCGCCTCCCGGTCCTCGACGAAGTCACCGAGGTGGGAGTCGTCCTCCTCGCCGATCGGGGTCTCCAGCGAGATCGGGGCCTGGGCGACCTTGATGATCTCGCGCACTCTCTCGGGCGTGATCCCCATCTCCCCGCCGATCTCCTCGTCGCTTGGCTCCCGGCCCAGCTCCTGGAGCAGGCGCCGCGATACCCGCACCAGCTTGTTGATGATCTCGATCATGTGCACGGGAATGCGGATCGTCCGCGCTTGGTCGGCCAGGGCCCGGGTGACAGCCTGCCGGATCCACCACGTAGCGTAGGTCGAGAACTTGTAGCCCTTGTGGTAGTCGAACTTCTCGACCGCACGGATCAGGCCCATGTTGCCTTCCTGGATGAGGTCGAGGAAGGACAGGCCACGGCCGTTGTACTTCTTGGCAATCGAGACCACCAGGCGCAGATTGGCCTCGGTTAGGCGCTGCTTGGCCTTATAGGTGAGCGCGTAGCGCTCGGCCAGGCGGTGGCGAGCGATCCGGTAGGCCTCCAGCGCCTCTGCGCGGACTCTCGGTCGGGCGGCTCCGTTCGACTGGCGCCTGCGCTCGGCGGCAGCGGCGTCGAGCAGGTTCTGCAGCTTCGACAGGTCGGTGAGGCCGATCAATTCCTGGGCGATGTGCGCCTGATGGCCCTTGCGCCTGATCGTGGCCAACCGCTCAACCACGTCGGGCAGCATCTCCTCGGCGGAGCGCTGGCGACCATCGACCTCTTCGGAAACATTGAGCGCGCTGAGCGCATCGCGGAGCGGCTTGGCCTCGATCGCCTGCGCCAGCTCTACCTCGTCCTTGGCGGTGAGCAGGCTGACGCGACCGATCTCCTTGAGGTACATGCGCACCGGATCGTCGAGCGAGGCCGAATCCATCATCTCGATGTCGAGCAGCATCTCGTCGTCGACCTGCTCGACCGCGCCGAAGTCCTTCTCGCCGTCGGTGACCTCGATGCCAATCTCCTTGAATGCGGCGAAGATGGGAAAGACCTGGTCCGGGTCCGCCTCGATCTCCGGGAAGCCCTGCAGGATGTCGTCGGGCGTGAGGTAGCCCTGCTCCTTGCCCTTGACGATCAGCTGCTCGGCGACCGCCATCAGTTCGTCTTCGAACCTCGCTTCGATCTTCGTTTGGGTCTTAGCCAACTAGCCCGAAGGCCACCCCTGTTGCTTGAAAGCGAACGAGGGCAACGGTTGGGGTCTTGTCATGCTTGACCAACCAAGAAGACCGAGCGGTCATCGGCTCATGGGGCCAACGCCGGGTCTGTTGCTCATTGCCCCACGCGATGCATCCATCCGTGGACCTGAGGGGCGGATCGTTTGCCCCACAACGAGCGGATAACCTGCCAGCCCTCAGGACCTCGCCTTGGCCTTGGCTGGCTCGCTCGGAGCCAGCTCCTCGAGCCTGCTGGCGATCTCATCCAGCAGTTGGCGGACATATTCATTGGCGACTCCCCGGACGGTCTCGGTCGGCGCCAGCGTGCCGACCAGATCGCGGTCTGCCAGACCCTGAAGAATGACCTTGGTCCGACCTCGAATCGGGCTGGTGAACTCGAGGGTGCCCCTGACCTTGGGCTTGGAGCGCTCCTTCGGGGATTCCAGCTGGAAGCTGCAGGACGCGGTCTTCTTTGCCGACCGGATCCCTCCGATCCGCACCACCAACCGGTCGGGATGGGTTCCTGTGAACTTGATCTCGGCGGTGGACGCATGGCCTTGTGGCCCCGGCCAGAGCCCCCCTTGCAGCAGGCCCTCGACCGACTCGAGGCCGATGAAGACGACGCTTTGTGCGTGCACCCCCTGAATCATTGAACAGTCGTTCCGTACATTTGAATCTTGCGATATTCTAACAACACCAGCCTCGCATGCGATAAGAGCCCAGCGCTACAACCAACAAACCTCGCCATCGGCCGATCTGAAGTAGTTTAGAATCTTCAAAGATATGGCTGGCTCTTTGCAAAGCTTCAAGGCCGAGCTCTTCAAGGCACTCGCGCACCCGGCCCGAATCCGAATCCTCGAACTTCTTCGGGAGGGAGAGAAGAGTGTCACTGAGATGCAACTGGCCCTATCGGCCGAGGGCTCGACCGTTTCCCAACAGCTGGCCATCCTGCGGATGAAGCACCTGGTCGACACGCGCAGGGAGGGCAACGTCATCTTTTACCGCCTTCGCGATCGTCGAGTCAACAAGCTGCTGGACATGGCCCGACAAATCTTCGAGGGGCACGTCATCCAGCTCCAATCGATCAGCGGCGAGCAAGAGGAGAACGGCCGAACGGCTGCCCGGTCAAGATAGCCCGGCCCAGACGCCAAGGCCGAGCACCCTCAGACCAGGCCAGGGCTGAACGGATTCACGCCCGGGCCGAACCTGCGGATTGCCGAATCGGCTAGGGAAACCCTCGGTCTGCTGTCGCCATGGGTGCGCTCACGGTGTCGTCGAGGCGAGAGCGATGACGAGGTTTGCCGCGTTTGGCGTTCCGAGTCCAGTCGCGGCGTCCCAGCCTGCCGCTGCCCCGTAGCCGGTGATCCCAGCGAACGAAGTGTCGCCCACGGTGATGTCGTGGAAGGCGCTCCCGTAAGAAGCACTATTGGTGTAGATCTGGTAGAGCCGAGGCGCGATGAAACCGAGCGGCCCGTCAGCCTGATTGGCAAGCGCATCGATGGCAGCCCACTGGGGAGTCGCCGAACTCGTCCCTCCGATGAAGGCCCAGCTCGGTGGCCCTGTGGGATCGAAGCTCTCCCAAATCAACACCGAGCTGATGATTGCCGAGTTCAACGAGACGTCTGGTGTACCGCGCGCATGGGTCGGGTCGGGGATGCCTGCCGCCTTCTGCATGGCGGTCTCGGGGAAGACAGAGCTGTAGCCCCCACCGCCCGCGCCGCAGCAGTCGTTCCAGACCTGCTCCGATTGGTAGCTGGTGATTGCCGGCACCGGCGGGAAGATCTGCGTCCCGCCGACGGCGATCACGTTCGGGCTCGAGGACGGATACGTCACGGTCGGAAACGGGAACAGGCGTCCCTGCTTGTCGCCGTTCGCGACCCCGGAGTCCCCGGTAGCGAAGAAGGCACTGACGCCTTTGGCCGCCGCCTGTGCATAGAAAACGTCGAGGTTCCGGATGGAGGCGTTGTTGTGGAAGGCCTGCTCGGTCGTCGCCCAGCTATTCGACCAAATCGAACCGATTCGATTGTCGAGCACCCATTGAGCCGCATGCTGGAGATTCGGAATCCCCTGCACACCCTGCGTCTCGGCAATGGGCGTGACGACGAGGGCGATGTTCGCCCCGGGAGCAAGCGCATGCGCCCATTCAACGTCGAGCGTCGTCTCGTAGGCCCAGCCGATCTCGGTCTGGACGTTCTTGTTGTGGAAGGCGACCGGGCTCCCCACGTTTGCG
>JBGQGS010000128.1:0-6539 GCA_041497555.1 Candidatus Dormibacteraceae bacterium
AGGTCGAGAAGGACGATCGCGTTGGTGACCACGATGCCGGTCAGCATCAGGATTCCGATCAGGCCGGGTAGCGATAGCGAAGTGTTGGTGACCACGAGCGCGATGATTGCGCCAGTCGCCGCAAAAGGAATCGAAACCAGCAGCACCAAAGGCTTCAGCAGAGAACGGAAGGTCGCCGCCATGATCAGGTAGACGAGCCCGATCGCGGCGAGCAGCGCGAGCGCGAACTGGGTGAGCACCGTCGCGAGTTGGGCAAAGACGCCGCCCGTCGACAGCGACACCCCCGCTGGCAGTGACACGCCGTTGAGCGCATTGGTGACGCTGGTCTGGACAGCGCGAGTGTCGTTGGCCGTGATCGTGCCTGTGATGGTCGCGTCGCGGTCGCCGTTGAGCCGATTCACTGTCTGCGGGCCGGTGACCTCTTGAATGGTCGCGACCGTGGACAGCGGCACAATCCCCAGTGCGGTCGAGATTGGCAGCGAAGAGAGACTGGCTGCGGTGTCGGCCGTTCCAGGCGGCAGCTGGACCCTGACGATCATCGTTCCCTGAGGTAAGTTGGCCTGGGTCGCGACCTGTCCGTTGATTTGCTGGGCCACCAACGCGGCCAACGTCTGGACAGTCAGCCCCGATGCGGCCAGCTTGGCGGTCGGGACGAGCTGGTACTGCGGCTTGGAGACCGCCAGGTTCGACTTGAGCTCGGCCAAGCCCTGCACTTTCGAGAGTGCGGCGACCACCTGGTCATTGGCTACCTGCAAGGTGGCGGGGTCGCCGGCGCGAACATCGACCTGCATCTGACTGCTGCTGGCGTTGGCGCTGTTTTGGGCCTGCCCCACCTGCAGCTTGGCTGGACCCTGGTAAGCGTTCAGGGCTCGCTTTACTCCCGCCAAGGCGTTGTCGTACTGCCCGTTCTGGACCAGGACCAAGACCGACGCCTGGCTTGGTTCTGAAGGCACCGTGCCCGCAAAGGGGCCTCCTTGGCCACCCACGGTTGCCTGGTAAGCGGTGATGCCGGAAACGCCGGTGATGAGCGCCTCGACCTTTTGCGTTTCGGAGTCGGTCTCCGAAAGCGTGGAGTTCACGGGCATGGTGATAGTGACCGGAAATGTGGGGCTGGAAGATTGGTCGAGCAGGTTCACGCGGAGGAGGGGGATCAGTGCCATGGAAGCGACGAAGAACGCTGCCGCCGCGCCAAGCGTCAGCAAACGATGGCTGGTCGCCCACCGGATCACCGGCACGTAGATGCGCTGCGTCCAGCTCAACTGCAGCCTGCGCTCCGCTCCCTCGGCACGCACGGCTGGGAGCAGCCGCGACGCAAGCAGGGGTACGACCGTCACCGCCACCACCAGCGAGGCGAGGAGCGCGACCACAACGGTGAGGGCGAATGGCCTGAAGAAGCTGCCGGCGATGCCGGTCAGGAAGACGATCGGCAGGAAGACCGCCACCGTGGTCAGAGTTGATGAGGAGACTGCCGTGATGATCTCGCGGGCTCCTGTGTAGGCAGCGACGAGCGGGCGCTCGCCTTCACTGACATGGCGGCTGATGTTCTCGAGCACGACGATGGAGTCGTCCACCACTCGACCGATGGCGACCATCATCCCGCCGAGCGTGAGGATGTTAAGGGTGATCCCCTGCCACCAGAGCACGATCAGTGCCACCAGCAGGGAGAGCGGGATCGAGACCGCGGCGACCACCGTGGCGCGTGCGCTGCGCAGGAAGACGAAGATGACCAGCACCGCGAAGACCGCGCCCAGCAACCCCTCGCGAAGGATGACGCCGATGGCCTGCGTAATCGGGGTCGCCTGATCCTGGATCGAGTCCATATGCACGCCGTGGCCGATCGACGACTCGATCCCGGGAAGCGCACTCCAGACCTCGTTGGCCACGGTCACCGTATTGGTGTTGGGGCCCTTGACGATCTGCAGGCCGATGCTCACCTTGCCGTTGGTGCGCGTGATCGTGTCAGCCGGCAGGGAGACGACGTGCACCGCGCCCAGCTGGTCGATACTCACCGGCGCCAGTGGCTTGCCGCCTGCCGCGGGGTTGAAGGGCGGGGTGACCGTGACCTTGCCGATCTGGTCGAGGCTGGTCAGCGACCCGGAGACCTGCAGGGGAATCGTCGCGGAGCCCTGTTTGAGGGAGCCGACCGACTGCACGACGCTCGCTTGCTGCAGTGCGGCGGCCACCTGCGTGACCGTTACGCCATGCGCCGCCAGCTTGGCCGGATCGACGGTGACGTCGACCTCGTCCGTGGGGGCTCCGGTCAGAACGACCGAGGAAACGCCCGCCAGACCTTTCAGCTTCGGCAGGGCTTGGGCGCGCAGCTGGCCGGCGAGGTCGCCTAGCGGCTCGTCCGCAGAGATCGCGTACTCGAGGATCGGAAGGCTGTTGGTCGAGAAGGTCTGGACACTCGACGACGTGGCCTGCGGAGGTAGCAGCGGGCGGATCCTCGCCAGGGCGCTGTTGACGTCCTGCTCAGCCGACTTGAGGTCGGTGCCATCCCGGAACAGCACGATCGCCAGCGACGCGCCCTGACTCGAGGTTGACTGCACCGTTTCCGTCCCGGTCACGCCCTGCATCGCGTTCACAACCGGAACGGTTACCTGCTGGTCGACGATCTCTGGTGAAGCGCCCGGATACGGCGTGATAACGATCACAGCGGGCACAGAAATATCTGGCAGCAGGTCCTGCTGCACCTGCGTGGCAGCAAAGATGCCCACCCCGAAGAGCAACACCACACCGAGAAGCACCACGACTCCGAGGCGAAGTGATAGGCGGGTCACGAATGCCACCTCGGCTCAGCTCCCTTCCTGGTCGCCGCTGAGGTTCCGGACCAGCAGCAGGCAGAGGTGCCGAAGTTGGACCAGCTGGTCGGGGCTGAACCCTTCAGCGACGGCGGCCTGCTTTGCCATTGCAGCCTTGCGCATCGCGTTGATGCGCTCGAGGCCCGCTTCCGTGATGACAGCCAGGACTGAGCGACGGTCTTCGGGGTCGGCAACACGCTTCACCAGACCGTCCCGTTCCAGGACATCGACGATGTCGGTCATCGTTCTTGGCGTCACGTTCAGGCCCTCGGCCAGCGCTCCCAGCGGCAGCTGCCGCCCTGCGCTGTGGTAGAGGCGCGTCAGGATCCGCAGGCGACTCTCCGACAACCCCTGACGCTCGGCGAAGCGCTCCATCGTGTCGTGGATCTGCTTGGCAGCCAGCCTCAGTGCGGCCAAAGCCTCGAGGACCTCAACTGAGCCCCCACCGCCCATCTCGACCACCGCCCGTCGCATCGCAGCGTCATGGAGGTATCCGGCGGCATCCGGCCGAAGCTCGCCGTGCGTCACAGGCGCGTGGTGCCGCAAATCAGGCTTCCCCATAATGAGGCACCTCACTATATAGGAGAACCTCGCCGTCTCGCCGAGGAGAGTGCCCAAGGAGGCCCAAGGCCCCTTCCGCGCGGGCCATTCGACCATGGGAGGGGGCGAGGGCCGCTGCCAGGGTTGAACGTGGGTCCTTCCAGTGAAGCCTTTCATAACAGTTGACGGCAACGAGGCGGCTGCCCACGTCGCCCACAGGCTGAGTGAAGTCATCGCGATCTATCCGATCACGCCCTCTACGACGATGGGCGAGCTCGCGGACGCCTGGTCGGCCGCGGGTCAGCCAAATCTCTGGGGCACGGTTCCCGAAGTCATGGAGATGCAAAGCGAGGCCGGTGCCGCGGGCGCCATGCACGGGGCGCTGATTGCCGGAGCGCTCTGCACGACCTTCACCGCCTCGCAGGGTTTGCTGCTGATGCTCCCCAACATGTTCAAGATCGCCGGCGAGCTTACGCCAGCCGTCTTCCATGTGGCCGCCCGGACCGTCGCGACGCACGCGCTTTCGATCTTCGGCGACCACAGTGACGTAATGGCGGTTCGGGCTTCGGGGTTTGCGATGCTGTCTTCATCTTCAGTACAGGAGGCGCAGGACCTCGCGCTGATTGCGCACCGGGCCACGCTGGAGTCCCGGATTCCATTCCTGCACTTCTTCGACGGCTTTCGCACGTCGCACGAGGTCAACAAGATCGTCCCGCTCGCTGACGAAGACCTTCGGGCGATGGTGCCGGATGAATTGGTCTCGGCGCATCGGAGGCGAGCGTTGTCGCCCGACCACCCGATCCTCCGCGGCTCGGCTCAGAACCCGGATGTATTTTTTCAGGCTCGCGAAGCGGCCAACAGCTACTACGCGGCTGTGCCGGGCATCGTCAGCGCCGCCATGAACCGGTTCGCCGAGTTGACGGGCCGGCGCTACCGGATCTTCGACTACATCGGCCACCCGGAGGCCGACCGTGTTGTCATCCTCATGGGCTCAGGTGCGGGCGCCGCGCAGGAAGCAGTGGAAGCGCTGCTCGCCCGCGGCGAGCGGGTTGGGCTCTTGAACGTGCACCTGTTCCGGCCGTTCGACGCCGCTGCCTTTATCGCGGCGCTGCCATTGACCGCGCGCCGGATCGCCGTGCTCGACCGCACCAAGGAGCCCGGAGCCACGGGCGAGCCTCTGTTCCAGGACGCCGTCGTCGCCCTCGCTTCGAGGCCCGAACCGCCGCTCGTCATCGGGGGCAGGTACGGACTGGCGTCGAAGGAGTTCACACCCGCCATGGCCGCCGCGGTGTTCGAAGAACTGGCCGCCGCCAGGCCGCGACGTGAGTTCACGGTGGGCATCGTCGACGACGTCACCCACCTCAGCCTCGAGGTCGACCCCATCTTCTCGACCGAGCCCGCAGACGTCGCCTCCGCGATGTTCTACGGCCTTGGCTCGGACGGCACGGTCGGCGCCACCCGCAACACCGTCAAGATCATCGGCGAGCACACCGCCCTCTTCGCACAGGGCTACTTCGTCCTCGACTCGAAGAAGTCGGGTTCGGTGACCACATCGCACCTTCGGTTCGGGCCCCGGCCGATCCAATCCACCTATCTCGTGCAGCGGGCGGGCTTCGTCGCCTGCCACCAGTTCGGCTTCCTCGAGAGGGTGGATGTACTCGAGCGTGCTGCGGACGGCGGGACGTTCCTGCTCAACAGCCCCTTTGGGCCGGACGAGGTCTGGAGCCGAATCCCGGTCGAGGTGCAGCGCCAGATCATCGAAAAGCGCCTGCGCTTCTACGTGGTCGACGCGAGCCGGGTCGCTCGCGATGCGGGCCTGCCAGGTCGCGTCAACACAGTGCTGCAGGCCTGCTACTTCGCGCTCGCAGGCGTGCTCCAGCAAGAGCAGGCGGTCACCGCAATCAAGGCTGCCATCGAGCACACGTACGCGAAGCGCGGGGCAGCGGTGCTGGAGCGAAATTACGCGGCGGTCGACCTTGCGCTGGCCGAGCTCCACGAGGTGAGTGTGCCCGGCAAGCCAGCCGGCACCGTGCACGTCCGGCCCGTGGTGCCGCCCGAGGCGCCGCCCTTTGTGCAGCGCGTCACGGCCGAGATGCTCGCGGGGCGCGGGGATTTCCTTCCAGTCTCGGCGCTGCCTGTCGACGGCGCGTTCCCGTTGGGCACGTCCCGATGGGAGCGGCGCGACATCGCCGAGGAGCTCCCGCAATGGGACCCCGCGATCTGCATCGACTGCGCCAAGTGCACCCTGGTCTGCCCACACGCCGCGATCCGCATGAAGGTCTTCTCGCCAGAGTTGCTGGCTCACGCCCCCGCAGGCTTTCAATCCAAGGAATGGAAGTCCAGGGAACAGCCGGGGATGGTCATGGCCATCCAGATCGCGCCAGACGACTGCAATGGCTGCGGCACCTGCGCGGACTACTGTCCCGCCCACAGCAAGCAGGTCGCCAAGCATAAGTCGATCGACATGGCGGCCAAGGACACGCGGCTCGCTCAGGAGCGCGTCAACTGGGAGTTCTTCAAGTCGATCCCGGAGTTCGACCGCACACAGGTGAAGGTCGGGACGATCAAGGGGTCGCAGATGCTGGAGCCGCTGTTCGAGTTCTCCGGCGCCTGCAAGGGCTGCGGCGAAACGCCCTACTTGAAGCTGTTGACGCAGATGTACGGCGACCGGATCCTGATCGCCAACGCCACGGGCTGCTCATCCATCTACGGAGGCAACCTGCCGACGACGCCGTGGGCCGCCAATGGCGAAGGCCGTGGTCCCGCGTGGGCCAACTCGCTGTTCGAGGACAACGCCGAGTTCGGGCTGGGGATGCGCCTGGCGCTGGACAACTTCGCGGCAACAGCGAAGCGGCTGCTCGATGAGCTCGCGCCCCAGGTCGGCGCCGACCTGGCCGCGGCCATCCTCGCCGCCGACCAGTCATCCGAGGCGGGCATCTCCGCGCAGCGCCAACGCGTGGAGGTGCTGCGCGCCAGCCTGGCCGGGCTGAAGTCGCCCGCGGCGATCCGGCTCGCCGAGCTGGCCGACCACCTGGTGCGAAAGAGCGTGTGGATCGTCGGCGGAGACGGGTGGGCTTACGACATCGGATTTGGCGGCCTGGACCACGTCCTCGCCTCCGGCCGGGACGTCAAGATCCTGGTCCTCGATACCGAGGTCTACTCGAACACGGGCGGGCAGGCTTCGAAGGCGACGCCGCG
>JBGQGS010000129.1:0-6495 GCA_041497555.1 Candidatus Dormibacteraceae bacterium
ACCGCACATGGCATGAGCCGAATGTGAAGAATTCGTAATGGGTAGAGCCGATGGATCTAGGACACGCGAACGCCGCACGGTGCCGGGGCCGGGCCGGCACCTATGAAGCCTGGTACCTGACGGTATCCGAGCCGGCTCAACGGCGCGGGTACTGGATTCGGTACACCACGTTCAACCCCGCGAAAGGAGTGCAGGTTGAGGCACATTCGGCCCTGTGGGCGTTTCGTTTCGATCACGACAATCCGAGCGCGAACTGGGGCGCGAAAGCTTCGTTTCCGCTGGATGCGCTGCAGGTCCAAGCGCGGCCGTTTGCGCTCCGGCTCGGGGACGCACTGCTCGTCCACAACGGCTGCTCCGGTGAGATCCACAGCGAACGCGGAACGATGAGCTGGGACCTACGCTGGGACTCGCGCGAGCCGCCTTTCCCATTTCTGCGTCCGCCATGGCAGGTGCTTTCATCAGTCGCCAACATCGGTGTCCAGCCGGCGATCAAAGTGTCGGGCGCGATCGAGGTCAACGGGAAGGTTGTCCACCTCGAGCACGTGCCGGGCGGCCAGCAACACACGTGGGGATCCAGTCATGCGCTGGAGTGGAACTGGGGCTTTGCGTCGGGCGAAGACTTCTGGGTCGACGGCGCGACGTCGCGCGTGCGGTCGCGACTGGGACGTGAGCTGGTCGGGACAGCGGTCGGTGTCCACGCGCGCGAACACCGCTTTCTCTTCAATGGGCCGATCCACGTCCTGGGAAGTCGTGGGCAGATTGCCTCGGATTCATGGACAGCCCAATTGAGACTGGGACCGCGCCAGCTGCACGTTGAGGTGACGCCGAGGCGGTCCGACCTGATCGGAGTGACCTACGCCGATCCCCGCGGTGGCTCGCGAGTTTGTTACCACACGGAGGTCGCCGACCTGGAGCTGCGGCTCACTCGGGGTGAAGAAGTCCTCGCGCGAATCCGACGTCCGGCGGCTGCCGCCTTCGAGTACGCATCCGAATCGCCTGTGCCCGGCCTCCCTGTGCTGCTCTGACTATCTCATGTCCGCTGCAAGGTGGCGGGCATTCCGAGTCGCAAGCGCCATGATCGTGACCTGCGGGTTCACATAGGTCGAGCCTGGGAGCACGCTAGCATCCGCGATCACCAGCCCAGGCAGATCGTGCGCTCGGCCGTACTCGTCGACCACCGACCAACGCGGGTCCTTGCCCATGCGACAGGTGCCCATCGGGTGGTAGGCCGAGAGCTTGAGGTCAGCCGCTGTCCACCGACCTTCGGTGATCCGCGCCAGCTCCTCGCGCCTGCGCACTGGGGGCATGCCGGGCAGCAGCGTGTGCACCTCTACCGCTCCTGCCGCGAGGTAGACCTCGGTGGCAAGCCGGATGCCCTCGAGGGTCTTGCGCAGGTCGTCGGGATGTAGGTCGTACGTCATGAGCAGCCCGCCTCCCGGGGTCGCGCGGACTCGCCCCGTCCCGGAGTCGGAGATGATCAGGCCTGCCGCGGCGGTCTGTCGATAGCGCGCGAGCATTTCCTTGAGTTCGGTGCCCTTGCCCCCGATTCCGCCGGCGCTGTAGCCCACACCAGGCGGCGGATACGTGGCCTCGACTAGGATCCCGTCGCGGAGCTTTTCATCGACGTAGTAGCTCTGCATCACACCCTTCCAGGCGTACAGGTCGCGATCGAAAACACCAAGCACGCCACAGCCGGGATGGATGCGTAGGTTGCGGCCGACCTGACCGCTCGAATTGGCAAGTCGTTGCCGTTGGAGGAGGGCCGGCGTGTAGATTGCGCCAGCCGCGAGCACGACGGTTCCGGCGCTGATCTCGAACCGAGCGTCGCGCTGCACGGCACCGGTTTCGGGATCGAGGCAGGATCCACGGACGCCTGCCGCCCGGCCATCCCTGATCACCAACTCGTCTACTCGACAGCCGGTGATGATGCGTGCCCCCGCCTTCACCGCGAGCGGAAGGTACGTGACGTGAGTGCCGAGCTTGGCGTCGAGCGGACAGCCGAACGCACACATGCCCGAACCGTGGCAGCCTCGGGCGTTGCGGCGAATGGGGCCGCCGCTATATCCCAGAGCCCGGCGGCCTGCGTCCATCACGTCACCGTTGGCGCCCATGACGTCGGCTCCAACGGGAGTCACATGCAGGACGGCCTCGACATCATCGAAATAGGGCGACATCTCGTCGCCAACCATGCCCCACGCATCGAGCACAAAGTCAGGCGTGCGGAAGCACGTCCCTGAGTTGATGAGGGTCGAGCCGCCGACGCCGCGGCCGATGGGCAGCGAGATCGTCGGCACACCGATGGTGAACGTGAGGCCGTTGCCTCGGTAGAAGCGACGCAAACGCTCAGGCGGTGAGCCTGTGAAATCGCGGCGATCGAAATGCTCGCCCTCTTCGACCACGATGACTTTGAGCCCGGCCTCCGCGAGCTCCTTGGCCGCGACCGCGCCACCCGCGCCACTGCCGACGACCACGACGTCGGCCGTGTCGTAGAAGCCTCGCTGCGGCTCCTCGACGTGCAGCTCGACCAGGCCGGGGTCCTCGTCCACCTTCTTGAAAGGCTCTCCGTCATAGCCGATCAGCGGCTGGATGCGGTGGTCCGAGCAGAAGAACATCAGGATCAGCGCCTTCAGCGCGATCAGGGTCTCGCGACGCTGGCGGATCCGTGATATCTCACACGCGAGCACGTATGTCTCGCGGGACGAGGCCGAGAGGAACCGGAATGGCCGTGCGCCCCGGCTTGCGACGGCCGAGAGGTTGAAGGCGGTGAGCATCAGGTTCACGGTCCTGCGAGTGCTCGGCGAGCAGCGATCCAGATAGGAGTCGAGCTGGCCGGCCACGTCGACATCGCTCGCCCCCGGCGCCAGCGCGCCGCCGCGGGGCAGAACCGTGTCCGCCAGGGCCTCCAGGGTCGACCGCCGTGCAGACGACAGGGACATGCCGTGCGATTATGGCGGGGCGATGGCAAGTAGGCGGCTGCGACTGCTCCTGCGGGTGTGGACCGTGATCTTCGCCCTCGGCGCGGTGGACTTCTTCGTTTTCCCGTACCTGACGGTGCGAATCCTCAATGCCGGGGCCAGAGCGCTCGGCATGCACGAGGTCGTCGCACTCAACGCCGGCCAGGATTTCTGGCTCACCCTGGCGGTGCCGTACATGATCCTGGTGGCAGCTTTCTCCTGGATCGCTCAGCGCGGTTCGAAGATCGCAGCCCAGCCCGTGCAGTTCCTGATGCTCGCCAAAGTGTCGAGCTCACTCACGTCGCTGGCGTTGTTCTTGCTCGGCGGCTTTCCCTACGCGTTCCTCGCCAACTTTGTGGTGGACGGTGCCATTGCTTTGATCACGTTCTGGTTCTATCGAGCGGCGCGCCGGGAGCTCGTTTACCCGGTCTGACTCAGCAGTCTTAACAGGCTGGGTTGTAGCGGTTTTCAGGGACCTCCAGGCTTCGGGTGTGCGGTCGGCCGGGTTGGGGGAGGGAACCCGGAGGGAGAGGGAGGGCCCAGCCGAGCCATCCAGGTCGACGCTCGTCTCTTTGTCTCCAAGTCCTCTGAGCAGCCAACCGCTCAAGGAAGCTGGCAAATGCTAGGATTTTCAGGCCAATGCCTAACTATCGACTCGGGCAGGCTGCCAAGATGTTGGGGGTCAGCGCCGACACCGTGCGGCGCATGGTCGACGACGGCCGCCTGATCGCAGTTCGCAGCTCTGGCGGGCAACGGCTGATCGACGGCGCCTCCCTCGCGCGCCTTGCGAAGCCGCGCCGGCCGGAAAAGTCCGATGTGGTCGTCGCCCGGTCCGCCCGAAACCGCTTTCCAGGCATCGTCACCCGCGTCATCAAAGACCGCGTCGCGGCGCAGGTCGAGATCCAGGCCGGTCCTCATCGCCTCGTCTCGCTGCTGACGCGCGAAGCGGTCGACGAGTTGAATCTCAAGCCCGGGATGGCGGCGGTCGCCGTGGTCAAGGCGACCAACGTCGGGGTGGAGCTGCCCGGTGGTTAGAAAGCTCCTCGTCCCGACGATGTTGCTTGCGCTGACCGGCTGCGGCGGACAGGCGAGCGCATCCCACCCAACGAGCGGAGGCATCATCGTGTTCGCCGCCGCCTCGCTGCAGCCGGCCTTCGACAAGGTTGCCAGTCAGCTCGTGCAAAAGCAGGCGCTGAAGACGTCTTTCAGCTACGCCGGGACGCAGACACTCACCGGCCAGCTGATGCAGGGCGCACCAGCTGACGTCTTCGCCTCCGCCGACTCGGCGCACATGACTACGTTGCAGAGCGCGGGCCTGCTGGCCGGCCCGGCCAAGATCTTCGCCCACAACAGGCTCGAGATCGCGGTCGCCAGAGGGAACCCCAAACACATTCAAACCCTCGCCGACCTTTCGCGTGCCGGCCTGGTCGTGGTGCTCGCGGATCCATCGGTCCCAGCCGGCAAGTACGCCCAGCAAGCGCTGAGCACCGCTCACGTGACTGTCCACCCAGCGAGCCTTGAGCTTCAGGTCACCGGCGTCCTGACCAAGGTCGCGCTAGGCGAGGCCGATGCGGGAATCGTCTACGTCAGCGACATCGAGACGAGCGGCCAGGTCGACGGCGTGACCATCCCGGACACCCAGAACGTCATCGCCGACTACCCGATCGCCGCGCTGAAAACGGCCTCGGACGCAGCGGGCGCGCAGGCCTTCATCGATTTCGTGCTCTCCCCCGACGGCCAGGCCATCCTCCAAGCTGCCGGCTTCCAGCGAGTTTGAGCCAGACCAGGGTTCCGGCCGCGCTCATAGCGCTGGCGGGGCTGGGACTCCTCTTCTTCCTCCTTCCGCTGGCAGGCCTGATCGTTCGTGCCCCGTGGAACCAGGCGGTCGGTGCCATCACCGCACCCGAAACCGCCACAGCGCTCGAGCTCTCGCTCTTCTGCTCGCTGGCCGCCACCGCCATCGCGCTTGTGCTGGGGATTCCCCTCGCCCTGGTTCTCTCGAGGACGACTGGGAACCTTCGCCGCTTGATGAGAGCGCTGACCACGCTGCCGATGGTCCTTCCGCCCGTGGTGGGCGGAGTCGCGCTGCTCTTTGCCTTCGGACGCCGCGGGCTCGTGGGATCGCTCCTCTACCAGGCCTTCGGCATCCAGATCCCCTTCACCACGGCCGCCGCTGTGATGGCCGAGACATTCGTCGCCATGCCGTTCCTCGTCATCGCCGTCGAGGGTGGCCTGCGTTCTCTCGATCCCCGATACGAGGAGGCGGCCAGAGCACTCGGGGCCAGGGGGTGGATGGTTTTCGCCCGGGTGACGCTGCCCCTGCTGCGCCCGGCCATATTCTCTGGCGCCGTGCTGTGCTGGGCCCGCGCCCTCGGAGAGTTCGGCGCGACGATCACATTCGCCGGCAGTCTGCCCGGCCGCACGCAGACGGTTCCGATCGCCGTCTACGTCGCTCTCGAAACGAACCCGGATTCCGCAATCGTCCTGAGCCTCATCCTCCTCGCCGTCTCGCTGGCCATCCTGGTCGGCATGCGCGACCGCTGGCTCGGTGCGCTGTGAGTCTCAAAGCTCGCCTCAAGGTCAACCGCGGAGCCTTCTCGCTCGAAGTGCAGCTGGACATCGACCAGGGCGAGACCGTCGCGGTGCTCGGGCCAAACGGCGCCGGCAAGACCACACTGCTCCGCTCCCTTGCCGGGCTGGTCCCCGTCGAGGGCCGCGTCGAACTGGCCGGTGAGGTCCTCGAGGACTCGGCCCGGCGGTTGCGAGTGCCTACCGAGCACCGTCATGTGGGACTGGTGTTCCAGGACCACGTCTTGTTCCCGCATATGAGCGTGCTGGACAACGTGGCTTTTGGCCTGCGGGCGCAGCGCCGACGAGATGCAAAGCAAATCGCACACCAGTGGCTCGAACGCGCGGGGCTCGCGGACAAAGCGAGCTCCATGCCAAATGACCTCTCGGGCGGCCAGGCGCAGCGTGTCGCGCTCTTGAGAACCCTGGCCACTGAGCCGCGACTGCTGCTCCTCGACGAACCTCTTTCCGCATTGGACGTGACGATCCGCGCCGAGGTCCGGCGCGAGCTGTCGCGGCACCTCGGCTCATTTGGCGGCGTGCGGCTTCTCGTCACGCATGACCCGCTGGAGGCGATCGCCCTGGCCGACAGGCTCGTGGTGCTTGAGAACGGCCGCGTCGTCCAGAGCGGTACTCCGGACGAGGTGACGGCCCGTCCGCGCTCGCGCTTTGTCGCGGACCTGGCCGGCGTCAACCTGCTTCGAGGAAAGGCGCGTGGAGACCACATCGAGCTCGCAAACGGCGCATCAGTTGCCGCTCCGGGCGCAGGCCAAGGCGATGTCTTCGCCGTCATCCATCCTCGGGCTGTGGCCCTTTACCTTGCCAGGCCGGAGGGCACACCGCGAAACGTGTGGCAGGGCGAAACCGAAGACATCGACCTGCATGGCGAACGCGTTCGAGTGCGCGTCAAGAGCCCGGTGCCGCTCGTGGCAGAGGTCACCCTTGCTGCGGTACGCGAGCTGCGCCTGCAGGC
>JBGQGS010000130.1:0-6471 GCA_041497555.1 Candidatus Dormibacteraceae bacterium
CAGCGCCTACACCGGATGGAGGACTTCCCGGGCACCGGTGTCGGGCTCGCCCTGATCAGACGAATCGTCGAGCGCCACGGTGGAACGGTGTGGGCCAAAAGCGCTGTCGATGCGGGAGCGACCTTCTATCTAACGCTGGAGGACGGAAATGCAAGAACCTGAAGCCGTCGAGATCCTCCTGGTCGAGGACAACCCGAACGACGTCGAGCTGACGCTCCACGCGCTGAGGGCAAGCAACCTCGCCAACGACATCAAGGTGGTGCGGGATGGAGCCGAGGCGCTGGACTTCATCATGTGCCGCGGACCTTTTGCCGAGCGCGACATCAACCGCGGTCCCAAGGTGATCTTGCTCGACCTGAAATTGCCCAAGGTCGATGGAATCGAAGTCTTGCGGCAGACCAAGGCCGACCCGCGGACGAAGATGATCCCAATCGTCGTGCTGACTTCCTCCAAGCAGGACAGGGACATCGTCGACAGCTACCAGCTGGGGGTCAACAGCTACATCGCAAAACCAGTCGATTTCCAGCAATTCATGGAGGCCGTGCGCAACCTAGGGCTCTACTGGCTCGTGTACAACCAGCCGCCGCACAAAGAGTGACGTGTCGAGTTCACTGCGAGCGCTGATCGTCGAGGACGTCCCAGCCGATGCGGAGCTGATCGGCGAACAGCTCCGGCGCGACGGGCACACTGTCGATTGGTCGCGAGTGGACACCGAGCCGGCTTACCGGGCGGCCCTGGACCTGCGACCGGACGTGATCATCAGCGACTGCAAGCTGCCGACCTTCGGACCATCTCGCGCGCTGGAGATCCTCCATGAATCGGGCATGGATATCCCGTTCATCATCGTTTCAGGGACGATAGGAGAAGAGGCGGCGACGGAGCTCATGCGCCAGGGCGCAGCGGACTACGTCAACAAGGACAGACCCATCCGGCTCGGCATGGCCGTCTCAAGAGCGATGGCGGAGGCAGAGCTGCGCCGGGACCAAGCTCGTACCCTCGACGACCTTCGCCGCGCCGAGGAGCGCTTCAGGGGGCTCTTCGAGTCGCGGGTGATCGGCATCCTGGTGGCCGACCGGGCGGGTCGCATCCTCGAGGCGAACAGCTACTTCCTGTCCATGGTGGGTCGCTCGCCTGGGGACTTGCCCCTCGACTATCTTGCGTTGACTCCCCACGAGAGCCGGGCGCGGGACCGCGAGGTGCTGGTCGAGATGGACCTTCATGGCCGCGCCGAGCCGTGGGAAAAGGAGTTCATCGACAAGGATGGAAAGCGGATTCCGACCCTCATGGGCGGCGCCCAGCTTCCGGACCAGTCGATGGTTTGCTTCATCGTCGATCTGACCCAGATGAAGGCGGTTCAGGCAAACCTCGAGAATGCGAAATCACAGCTCGAGGACGCCATCAACCAGCTCAGGCAGACGCAGGACGCCGTGATCGCGGAGGAGCGCCTGCACGCCCTCGGGCAGATGGCGGCCGGGATTGCCCACGATTTCAACAACAATCTCAGCCCGATCATCGGCCTCAGCGAGCTCATCCTCACGCGGCCACGTCTCGTCGATGATCACGAAAAGATCCTCAAGTACGTGCGCACCATTCACCAGGCAGGTCGCGACGCGGCGCGGGTGGTGAGCCGTCTGCGGGACTTTTATCGACCGGACACCGACATCGCTCAGACAGAGGTTGTCAGTCTCAAGCAGGTGGTCGAGCTGGCGATCGACCTGACCCGGCCCAGGTGGGGTAACGAAGCCATGGCCGCGGACAAGAGATACCGGATCGCCACATCGGTCAAACAGGTCAGCGTCGCCGGGCAAGCATCAGAGCTTCGAGAGATGCTCGTCAACCTGATATTCAACGCCCTGGATGCGATGCCGGACGGCGGCGAGCTCAGCGTGACAGTCGAACGGGACGCCAGCCGGCCTGGAATGGTCAACCTGGAGGTGAAAGACACCGGAGTGGGCATGACGGCTGACGTGCGGAAGCGATGCCTCGAACCGTTCTTCACCACCAAGGGAGCTAGCGGCACGGGTCTCGGATTGGCGACCAGCTACGGCATCGTCAAGCGGCATCATGGCGAGATCCAGATCGAGAGCGAGCCCGGGCAGGGCACCCGCGTCATCGTCGCCCTGCCCGAGGTCGCGACACACCGAACCTCGCCGATGCCGAAGGAGGGGCGCCGGACGCCGACCATGCACATCCTGGTCGTCGACGATGAGGAGATGGTCCGCAACGTGATTGGAGAGTACTTGCGAGCCGACGGCCACGATGTGGATCTGGCCGACGGACCCATTGTTGCGCTCGGCAAGATCAGCACCGGCCGGTACGACCTGATCATCACCGATCGGGCCATGCCCGAGATGAGCGGGGACCGTCTCGCGCTCGAGTCCAAGCGCGTGGCGCCTCTCGTTCCAATACTCATGCTCTCCGGATTCGGAGAGTTCATGAACGCGGCGGGTGAACATCCTGAGGGAGTGGACGCCGTGATCAGCAAGCCGATAACGATCGATGATCTACGCGACGCGATCGCGACGGTCACATCGCGCCTCGCAATGCGAGTCTAAGGAAGGCCCTCGAAAGCCGAGCTTCGAAGCATCAAGGCCCTACGCATAGAGGGTAGGCAGGCCGTGTCAGCGGAGGGCGACTTTCGGACCTTTTGCGCGTAGACCTGAGGCATGGGAGTCGTGGGGGTTGTTTTCGCCCTGTTCACACTCGGGTACATGCTCGGCGTCTGGACGGCATGCCTGGTCTTCAAGCAGCCGCAACGCAAGTACGAGGAGGCTGTGCCCGCGGCGCTTCCAAGCAGGCCCGTGATTGTCCTGCGCGACGCGTCGCGCCTCGGGATGGGGCGGCCGTGATCCGCGCCAATCCAGCCCCCAGCGCGCTCAAGATCGTCCGCGACGAGCCGGCCCCCGCTGAAGAACACGGCATCAGCCAAACCGAAGCCGCCGATGACCTCGTGTCGCTCCAGAGTGCTGAGCTCCGACATGCGGTCGCGAGCATCGTTGGCTGCGCCGAGCTGATCGACTCCGGCGATCTCACCGATGACCGGCGCCATCTGTACGCGGGAATCTTGCTGAGGGAAGGCCACCGGCTCAGTGCTGTGATCAACCGCGCCCTGGCGCTGCAGAACCTGGAGACCGGGCGCCGAGCGCTCGACCTCGGGCCCGTGGATGTGCACTCGCTCATCCAGCGCGCCGTGCACGCTGCGGGCGAAGACGACGAGCGGCCGATCGATGTTCAGGTGGCCGAGCAGCTTCCCCTGGTGTCGGCCGAGGCTGAGGCCATTCTCGAGGTCCTGGCCAACTTCCTATCGAATGCCCGCAGATTCTCGCCGGACGGTGGCGTCATCAAGATCGAAGCTCGCCCGGTCGGGGACATGGTCGAGGTCGACATCCGGGACCACGGCATCGGCATCGACTCCGAGGCGCTTCCCAAGCTGTTCCGCAAGTTCTACCGCGCTGTCAGCGGGGTCGGCAGGCTGGCCCCCGGCGCCGGTCTCGGCCTGGCCATGAACCGCAGGATCATCGAAGCCCATGGCGGCCAGGTCGAGGCCAGCTCGAAGGGTCCCGGGAAGGGCGCACGCTTCCAGTTCACGCTGCCGATTGCACGTCCCGGCGCAACGCATGGAGATGTCCTTATCGTCGAAGACGACGCTGGATTTGCGAGACTCATGAAGGCGGAGTTCGCCCATGAGGGCCTGAGCACCGTTCGAGCCGCCGACGCCGAGACAGCCGAGCACATGCTCGTCGATATGACCCCTCGGGCGATCATCCTCGACCTGGCTTTGCCCGGAATGCAGGGGGAGGATTTTCTCGCTCACATGTGGGCTGAACGTGGCCCACGCCTCCCGGTCGTCGTGCTGACGGTGAAACCCCTCCGGCCCGAGGCGATCTCAGCGCTCGAGACGACAGGCGCGATGGCCGTCCTGCCGAAGGAGGCTGGTGCCCCGCAGGCCGCCGTGGCCTTGATCGCCAGGGCTCTGGCGCTCGATCCGGTGTCCGGATGAGGACTCGCACCCCGCCCGGGGTTGAGGCGGTGCGCATGGTGGTCATCGCCGACGACGAGTCGAGCATCCGCCTTCTCGTCCATGCGACGATCGAGTCCGACGATTTCCTCGTGGTCGAGGCCACCAATGGCGCGAACGCCTGGGCGCTGATCCAGCAGCACAAGCCGGCACTGGTCCTGCTCGACGTGCAGATGCCTGGGCGAAGCGGCCTGGAAGTGCTGCGCTTGATCAAGTCCGATCCGAGTCTCGCAGCGACCCGGGTGATCCTCCTGACATCCAAGGCTCAGGAGGGGGACGTGGAGGCGGGCCTGATGGCAGGCGCCGACTTCTACCTGACCAAGCCGTTCTCGCCGTTGGACCTATTGACGCGGGTCGAAGAAGCGCTTCACCTCTGATGGGCCTGGACGTACAAGCGGTGAAGACAAGGTACGCACCTCGTAGTCGAGGCTGGTCGGTCCGGCGCTACATGGTCCTCTTCATGGTGGTGCTTATCGCGGTGGCTGCCATCGCCGGTGTGGCGGTGCGAACCTTGGCCGAGCAAGATGCGCGGCAATCCGCGGTGACCGATGCCAACTTCGCGGCCCGGGTGGCGGCGACCGAGATCGCCGACGATGTGCTGCTGCTCCAACAAACCACCGCCAAGCTGGCGGCGAATCCACAGGTTGCCGCCATCATCGCGTCGCCAACTGGGCCCTGCACCCTCACCTTCGCCGGCGGCGCTCCGTTTTCGACCGGGCATCTCGACATCGTGAAGGCCGACGGATCGGTGATGTGTTCATCGCAGCCGCTCCCCGGCGGGCCGGTGTACGCCGCGGCCGCGTGGCTGCCCCTGGCCGTCCACAGCCCGCTGACGGCGGCCCCCTTCCTGGACCCGGTCACAGGCCAGATTTCCGCCGTCATCGCCGCGCCAGTTGACGGAGGAGCCGGCGCCGTCGTAGCAATCGTCGCGCTGGCGCCGGTGGGCCCCAACCTCGCGGCCACGCTGGGCGGCGCGCGCCAGCTCGAGTTCCTGGTCACGACCAACGACACCAAGACAGCGCTCGCCCGCTCGCTCCAACCGGCGCACTGGGTGGGAACAGCGCTTGTGGGCACCGCCTTCGCGAACTCCGCCGGGCCGGTCGAACGCCCTGATGTCGATGGCACGACTCGCCTGTACGGCCGGTACGCCGTTACGTCGCCGGCCTGGATAGTCTTTGCCGGGGCCGATGAGAGCGCGGCGCTATCGGCCGCGTATCAGTCCTCGAACCGAGGCCTGGCCATCATCCTGGCCGGCGTCGGCGTCATGCTGGTGGTCATCTTCGTCGTCTACCGACGCATCGTGGACCCCATTCGACAGCTGAGCCTGGTCATACGTGGCTCGACGCCGGGCGGTGCGATCAACGCAATCGACAGGACCGGCGCGACCGAGGTCACCGGGCTGGCGGAGGACTTCCACAAGCTCATGTCGACCGTGAAGCGCGAGCTGGTCGTACGGCTCACCAACGAGCAGACGGCGCTTGTCTCGGAACGCAACTACCGAATGCTTTTCGCAGGCCACCCACAGCCGATGTGGCTGTATGACGTGGATACGCTTGCGTTTCTCGAGGTGAACGCCAGCGCAATAGCTCGCTACGGCTACTCGCGCGAGGAGTTCCTGTCCATGACGGTCAATGAGATCCGCCCGGCTCAGGACGTTGCGAAGTTCCTCGAGCTCAACGTTAAGCTGCCAAGCTCCGATCGATCCGGCCCGTGGCGCCACGTGCTGAAGGACGGTTCCGCCATCCAGGTCCTGGTCACGTCGCACGCGGTCATCTTCGGCGAGCACAACGCCCGATTCGTGCTCGCTGAGGACCTCACCGAGAGCCAGCGACTCGAGGTCGAGCTTGCCCAGTCGCACTCTCGCGCGGATAACGACGCTGAGCTCAGCCGGGCAAAGGACGAGATGGTGTCGATGGTGAGTCATGAGCTGCGGACCCCGCTCGCCAGCATCGTCGGCTTCGCGGAGCTGTTGGCGACGCGTGAGGTCACACGCGAGCAACGCAGGGAGTACCTCGCGGTGATGCTTCAAGAGGGCCGCCGCTTGACATCGCTGGTCAATGACTTCCTCGATCTTCGACGTCTCGAGGGCGGCCATCTCACTCTGCGATTCGCGGCCGCGGACATCACAGCGCTCATCACACGCGCGGTCGAGCTCTTCAGCGATCCTAGAGGCACCCCGATTGAAACGCATCTGCCGGACGATCTCCCATTGGTCCGGGTTGACAGCGACTCTATCTTCCGGGTGGTGACAAACCTGCTTTCGAATGCACGCAAGTACTCTCCACTTGGCGGCCTGGTCGAAGTCGGCGCCCGCGTCGCCGAAGGCAAGGTCGAGGTCTACGTTCAAGACAAAGGGCTGGGCATCCCGGCCAGCGCCTTAACTCAACTCTTCGGCAAGTTCTATCGCGTTGACGCACCCGACCGCGACACGATCAAGGGCACCGGACTCGGCC
>JBGQGS010000131.1:0-6402 GCA_041497555.1 Candidatus Dormibacteraceae bacterium
GCACATCCAGCGATGCAGCTGGAGATACTCCTCGCCGGTCGCCGCCTGCGTGCGCGCGGTGGTCGCCATCAGTTCTTAGTGTCAGTCATCTCTTAGTGTCAGTCATCGCTCGGGCGATGTCCGCCACCTCGTCTGCGGTCAGTCCCATGCGATTCAAGTGATCGTAGTACCTGCGGTGGAAATCGGAGAAGTCACTCCGTTCCGCGCGCTCCTCCCGGATGCGCTTGACCTCCGACAGCACCGCAGCCACCAGTTCAGGCTCGGGCCTGATTCCCGCGTGACGGAGAGCGTGCTCGATCGCGAGCGCGCCGGAGTGCTTGCCGTAGACATAAGAAATCTCGGCGCCTAGATCCGCCGGCGGCATGAACTGATAGATCGCGGGATGGATGAGCATGCCCGCGGTGTGGATCCCTGACTCATGGCTGAAGACGTTGAGACCGATCCCCGGTTCGGTGGGCTGCACAGGTATCCCGCTGATCTTCTCGAGGTGACGCGCAAGCACGCGCAGCTGCTCGTATTTGAAATGCGGGATCTCGATGCCGAACAAGTATCGAAGCTGAAGCAGCACCTGGTGCATCGGAGCGTTGCCCGTCCGCTCGCCGATTCCATTCACGCTTGTGGTGAACACATCGGCGCCGGAGCCGAGAGCCATCACGGTGTTCCACGCGCCAAGTCCGAGGTCGTTGTGGAAGTGCACGACGAGCGACGCGTCCGGAGCTGCGGCCTTGATCGCGGGGATGTATTCGCGGACGGCGAACGGCGAATAGCAGCCGACCGTGTCGGGAGTCGAAGGGCGAGTCCCGCCCGCCTTGAGTCCCTCCCGGTGTATCTCGGCGATGTAGTCGACGTCGGCTCGGCTCCCATCCTCGCCGCCAAACTCGATTGATTTCGCGCCCTGCTCGCGCGCGTACCGGATCGCCTCACACATCATGCGAAGGTTCGCCTCGCGGTAATGCGATACCGGCAGCTCGAGCCACTCTGATTCCGGGATCCCATCGCGGTGAAGCAACGTCTTGCCCAGCTTGTACTTGACGTGCAAGTCGGAAGCCGACGTGAAGATGAAGTACGTCACCTCGTCGCGCTTGTAGCCGAGTGAGTCGATGACGCGCATCGTCGCGTCGATGTCGCCCTTGGTCGAGCGCATCATGCACACGACCTCGAGGTCGGCTCGCAGCTCACCCCGCTTTCGCCCTTCGAGGACCAGCCTCAGCGTTTCGCGCTCGCTCTCCGAGATGTAGGGAAAGCCCACGTCCATGATGTGGACGCCGATGTCAGACAGCATTCGGGCAAGCTGGTACTTGTCCCTAGGCGTGATCGCGACGCCGGGCATCTGCTCGCCGTCGCGTAGCGTGTCGTCGTAGACACGGATCTTGTCGGACGGCGGGAACTTCAGATCGTGAGCGAAGTGTGTGGGGTCGCGGGCGAGCTCTCCCAGCGGCTCCTGTAGCTCGACCGGTTTGTTACCTCCCCACTCGCTGGGGAGGTCGCCGCGAAGCGACGGGAGGGGCGGGTCGCCAGGCATCAAGCGCGCGCAGCAGTACGCCGGCGCTCTTCCAGCCGCTTGCGAACCCACGGCACGAGCCCACCCATATGCAGCAGCTCGTTCATGAAGTTCGGGAAGGCCTCGCACCGGTACTCGTTGCTCTTGCTGAAGTTGCGCACGATCCCTTCCTCGAGGTCGACCTCGAGCTCGTCACCCTCCTCAACTCCTTCGGCCGCTTGCGGCGACTGGAGGATGGGGTAGCCCAGGTTGATCGCGTTGCGAAAGAAGATGCGCGCGTAAGAGTCCGCGATGACAAGCGAGATTCCCGCGCCGCGAATCGCTACGGGCGCGATCTCACGCGAGGACCCGCAGCCGAAATTCGAACCAGCGACCAGGATGTCGCCCGGCGTCACGCCGGCGGCCCAGCCCTCCCGGCCGGGCACGCCCTCCATCGCGTGCTTGCCGAGCTCCTCCTCGTCGAGTGAGTAGATGGCGTACTTGGCCGGGATGATCTGGTCGGTGTCGATGTTCGCGCCGAATTTCCAGGCCCGGCCCCGAATGACCTTGGGCAGCGTCACAGCGGCAGTTCCGCGTCGCCCGGATTCGCCGGGCGACCGCCCCCGCTCAGGGAAGGAACTGTCGGTCCGAGCCCGAGGGGGGGTTTCCGCAGGGGGGGCCTGCCCCCCCTGCGCCTTTTCGCCGGGATGATCTGGTCGGTGTCGATGTTCGCGCCGAACTTCCAGGCCCGGCCCCGAATGACCTTGGGCAGCGTCATGCTATGCCGGCAGGCATTTTCTTCAGGACATCGCGCGGGTGCGTGATCACGCCTGTCACGGCGCTGGCCGCGGCCACCGCCGGGTTGGACAGGTAGACCAGGGCCTTTGGGTGACCCATCCGGCCGGGGAAGTTGCGGTTCGTCGTGCTCAAGCACACCTCTCCCTCCCCCAGCACGCCCATGTGCCCGCCGAGGCAAGCGCCGCACGTCGCGGTCGTCCACGCCGCGCCGGCGGCGAGGAAGACCCCGATCAGCCCCTCTTTCTCAGCCTGGATCGCCACCTGGTGCGATGAGGGGGTGATGATGAGCCGGACGCCCGGCGCCACCTTGTGCCCGTCGAGCACCGCGGCCGCGCGGCGCAGGTCGGTGATCCGCGAGTTGGTACAGGAGCCGATGAACACCTGGTCAAGCCTTGTGCCGGCCACCTCCGACAGCGGCGAGTAGTTGTCAGGCGACATGGGTCTCGCGACGCCAAGCTCGACCTTCTCGGCGTCGAATTCGAAGACCTTTTCGTATTCAGCGTCTGGGTCAGAGCTGACCGGCGTGTATGGCCGCTTCGCACGTCCGTCGAGGTATTTCCTGGTGACCTCGTCGAACTCCATGATCCCGTTCTTCGCCCCGGCCTCGATCGCCATATTGGTCATCGTCAGCCGGGCTTCCATGTCGATGTGGCGAAGCGCCTCGCCCGTGTGCTCCATCGCTTTCGACCTCGCCCCGTCCACGCCGATCTGGCCGATCACATAAAGGATGAGGTCCTTGGCCTCGACCCATTCCTTGAGCCGGTTGTGATACACGAACTTGAGCGTCTCCGGGACTCGAAACCAGAGCTCACCCAACGCGAAGACGCATGCGAGGTCGGTTGACCCGATGCCCGTCGCGAAGTTGTTGAGGGCGCCGTACGTGCAGCTGTGCGAATCGGCGCCGACGACCAGCTCGCCCGGAAGCACGAGCCCGTTCTCGGGCAGCACGGTGTGGCAGATGCCGCCCTGGCCGACCTCGAAATACCACTTGATGCCCATGTCACGCGAGAACTCTCGCGTGAGCCGGCCGAGTGTCGCGCTGGCGGCGTCCTTGGCGGGCTGGAAGTGGTCCTGCGTGACTGCGACGCGCTCCGGATCCCAGACCTTGTCCGCCCCCATCTGCTCGCGCATGATCTTGCCGGCAGGCGGGATGGTGAGGTCGTGGCCCATCGCGAAGTCGACCTTGGCCAGCACGAGATCACCGGGGCGCACGCTTTCGCGGCCGGCTCCGCGAGCCAGGATCTTCTCGGTCATCGTCATGCCCATCGGCTAATCCTTCAGCCTTTTCGCCACAGCGTCCCCGCATTCAGCGGTCGACAGCTTGCCGCCGAGATCGCGCGTGCACTCTCCCGCGCGGATGGTCGATTCGACGGCACCCTCGATCGCTTCTGCCATGTCGGTGTGACCCAGGTGTCTCGTCATCATAGATGCGCTCAGGATCGCCCCGATCGGGTTCACGATCCCGCGGCCGGCGATATCTGGAGCGGTGCCGTGCACGGGCTCGAACAGGCCGCGCCCGGTTCGGGGATTGATGTTGCCTGACGGCGCCAAGCCCATGCCGCCGATGAGCTCGGCGGTCAGGTCGGAGAGGATGTCGCCGAACAGGTTGCCCGTGACGATTACGTCGAACTGGCTCGGGTCCTTGACCAGCTGCATCGCCGCCGCGTCGACGAACAGGTGGCGCGTCTTGATCTTTGGGTGGGCAGCGGCGACCGCCTTCCAACGCTCCTGCCAGAGTCCGCCGGCGTAGGTCATGGCGTTGGACTTGTCCACCATCACGACCTCTGTTCGCGCGACCTGGAACGCGTATTCGATGATGCGGGTGACGCCCGTGAATGTGTTGATGTCCTCCTGGATCGCGACCTCGTCCTCCGTCCCTTTCTTGAAACGGCCGCCCATGCCGACGTAGAGGCCCTCGGTGTTCTCTCGCACGACGAGCAGGTCCACCGCACGCCTGTCTTCGCGGCGCAGCGGTGAGAGCCGGTCGTCGTAGAGCTTGGCGGGACGCAGGTTGACGTACAGGTCGAGCTCGAAGCGCAACCTCAGCAGCACGCCGGCCAGGTAGTTGGATTCGTGGACGCGGGGATCGCCAACGGCACCGAAGAGAATCGAGTCGGCCTTCTCGAGCTGCGACCACACGTCGTCTGGGATGGCGACGCCGTTCCGCATGTACGCGTCCGCGTTGACGTCGAACTCCACGAACTCGAAGTCCGCGCCAGCGGCGCGCAGCACCTTGATCGCTTCGGGCACGACCTCCTTGCCCGCGCCGTCGCACGGCAGGACCGCGATGTGCTTCGACATCACGCCGACGTCGTTTCGCGAGCGGGCTCGCGAAGCTTGTAGCGCTGGATCTTGCCAGTCACGGTCTTCGGCAGCTCCGGCACGAACTCGATCAGATGAGGGTACTGGTACCGCTGAAGATGCGACTTGCAGTGCTCCTGGAGTTCAGCCACGAGCGCATCGCCGGCGGCGGCATTGCCCTTTGTGATGACGAACGCCTTGATCTTCGTGAATCCCTCGGCCGATATACCGACCACCGCGCTCTCGGCGACTGCCGGGTGCTCCATGAGCACGGACTCGATCTCGATCGGCGACACCCAGAGGCCGCTCACTTTGATCATGTCGTCGGACCGACCCTCGTACCAGTAGAACCCATCCTCGTCCATGCGGTATCGATCGCCGCTGAAGAACCACTCCCCGAGAACCGAGCGCTTCGTCTTCTCGTGCTGCGCCCAGTAAAGCGACAGCGCGCTGTCGCCTTTCACGTATAGATCGCCGGCCTGGCCGGTCGGCACCGGATGGCCCTCGTCGTCCAGGATCTTCAGTTCGTAGCCGGGAACCGGCTTGCCGCTCGAGCCCGGCCTGAGATCGTCCAGCCGGTTCGAGCAGTAGATGTGCAGCATCTCGGTCGAACCGACGCCGTCGAGGATGGTCAGCCCGAACGCATCCTTCCAGCGCCGCCACACCTCCGCGGGCAGGGCCTCGGCCGCGGCGACGCAGTGACGGATCGAGGAGAGGTCGCGGGTAGTGGCACCTTCGAAGTTGAGAATCGCGTTGTAGAGCGTCGGCGCGGAGAAGAAGAGGGTGGGCCGGCGCTTCTCGATCGTCTCGAGCACGGTCGCAGGAGTGTTTCGCCCGGCGTGCAGCACGGTGGACGCGCCCACCCAATAAGGCATGGTGAGGTTGTTGCCGAACCCGTACGCGTGGAAGAGGCCGGTGGTCGAGAACGTGATATCGCGCTCAGTGATGCCGAGCACCTGCTCCCCGTAGGTGGCGCACGTGTACGGGATGTCGTGCTGGAGGTGCACAACGGCCTTCGGCTTGCCGGTCGAGCCTGAGCTGTAGAGCCAGAACGCCATGTCGTCCTTGCGGGTGGGCGCCGCGGCGATCTCGGGGCCCGGCCCGATCTGATCGGCCCGCAGCATTTGGGGGGCGACGGCGGCCCGAGCCACAGCGGGCTTCAGCTTTTCCTCGGTGTTGGCATCCACCACCACGACGCGGGCGAGCGAGTCGTCGATGAAATGGTCGTAGTCCTCGCTGCGCTGCAGCAGCGGATTGACGGGTACCGGGATGGCGCCAAGGCGGATGGCGCCGAGGAAGGCCGCTACCCAGCCGGGTCCGTCGTAGCCGGCGATCAGAACGCGCTCTTCGCGCCGCACGCCGAGGTCACGCAGCACATGGGCCGCTCCGCAAGCAAGCTTGAAGAGCTCTCCGTAGGTGATGTCCCCGGCCGCGGACGCGATCGCCAGCTTGTTCGCACGACCTGCCTTGAGGTTGCGCTCGAGGAGATCCGCGCCGACGTTGTAGCGCTCCGGCAGGTCCAGCCCCCCCATCTCTTCCGAGCAGTGTAGTTTCGGGCGGTGGCGGACGGCCGGCTGAACCTCGTGTACGACGGCGAATGCGGTTTCTGCACACGGTTAGCTCGGTGGGTGGAGCGGCACGATCGCCGCGGTTGCGTCGTGGTCCAGCCGAACCAGGATGCCGGCATCGAGTCGTTGGGCCTGACCCGCGATGAGGTCGACCGAGCGTCGTGGGCGATCGAGAAGGGAGGCCGCCGGTTCGAGGGGGCGGCCGCGATCAACCGGGTGTTGAGGGAGCTGGGCGGCGGGTGGCGGCTGCTGGGA
>JBGQGS010000132.1:0-6392 GCA_041497555.1 Candidatus Dormibacteraceae bacterium
AGGACTCCAATGCTTCCCGCCAGAACGGTCTCGAGCCGGTCCAGCACCTGGTCGCCGGCGGCGAGCTTGATCGCCGTGACCGCCGCCGCGAACACCGCGACCCACGGCAGGGCGAGCTGCCACAGCTCGATGGGGCCCTCGGTAGCGACCCTTTCGGTGTCGGTGGACGGCCAGATGGGCGCCAGCGCGATCGCCAGATAACCGATCACCCAGCCGGCATCGAGCACGCTGCCGATCGCGCCATACGACCCGTTGGCCGTGAGATACGCGAAGGTGCTGTTGGCGAGCGCGCTGGCGGCCAGGCCGCCGAGCAGAAGGAACATGCGGCCCAGCTCCGTCCTCCGAGCGCGCCGCAGCGCGAGGACGAGGACGGTGATCGTGATGATGTCGCCGACCGGGTAGGCGAGGCCGATGAGCTTTGCCGCGGGTGATGCCGGGGACGTCTCGTAAACGTTGCCGAGGCCCAGAGCCCAGGCCACAAACAGGAGAGACAGGGCGACGATGGCGCCCGCCAGGAGCGCTTCGCCGCGTGTCGCGAGCCGGCTAGGCGCTGAGGTGAAAGCAAAGACCCCGGTCACGGCGAAGGGGATCGCGAGCAGGTAGCCGGCGTCGGCGGCGGAAGGAAACGGAACGTCGACGCCCATCCCAACCTCGTAGACGGACCAGACCACCTCGCCGATGCCCCAGCTCGCGGCCGAAGCCGCAAAGCACGCCCAGGCGAGTCGCGTTCGCCCCGATGTCCGGAGGGCGGCGACGCCGCAGCTGAGAGCGGCGATCATCGCCGCGACAGCCTCGCCGATGTCGTCCAGCGCGATCGTCGCCTGGTCGCCGCCGATGCGGAGTGCGGTCCAGGCGACAAAAGCCACCGACACGATGGCAGCCGCCGTGGCGGCGATCGTGAACGCACGCCAGTCTCGAAAGCCGAAGCCGGCAATGATCGTGCCCGACCCCGCCGCCGGTGATGACCCGATGCCGGCGGGCGGGGGATGGGGGCGGGAGGGCGCGTAGGTCGAAGAGGGGGATCTCGACACTACCTTCGCCGCCACATGTTAAGTGAAGCCGCGATCAATTAACATGGAGAAGCAGTACTTGCGACACAGCCGCGAGGAGTGGGGGTCGGCTTGTAGGAGGAACTGCGATCGAGCGAGTGAGAGCGGAGAACGGTCTGGATCGCCGACCGCTGGTCGACGAGTCGGACGCTGACCCGGACGGATCGAGCCTTGGGCGGGCCATCGCGGCGTTCCTGGTGGGCACGATCGCATTGTCGCTGGCGGTGCTGCCTGCGGCGATCGCCCTGCGAGTACTGGTATTGCCGGTCGGATGGGTCGGTGCCGGCCTGGGCTGCCTGGGCGCGGCTGTGGGTGGGATGAAGTTGATTGCGATGGCGTGGGCCATGGGAACGCGACTGTCGGCGCGGACCGGGCCGGCGTAGCCGTCGCTTGCGCCGATTGAACCTCTGCTCGGAGCCGTACGCGGTGCTGGTCTGGGCCGCAAAGGAGGTGATTCATATGCGAAAGCTGCTTTTCGCCGCCATCCTGGCGACGATCCTGGTCCTCGTCCTGTCGTTGGGCGTCGGGGCTGACACGATCCCCTGCTGCCACTAATTCTGCCGCACTCGTAATGTCGTCAATTCATGTTTGTCAAGTGACAGGCAGTCGGATAAGCTGGCGTCATGTCAGAGGTGCAGACGCACCCATCAGCCGCAGACGGCCCGAGTGAGATCGGGAAGGCCACCTCGGGCCGTCGCGGGCGGCGACGGGGAGTCGAGATCAAGCCTGGCTCCGTGAAGCAGGCAAGGTTTGAGGCCGGTTTGAGCCTGGCCCAGGTGGCCGGCGTCGAGATCAGCCGCACCGCGATCTACTTCGTCGAGACCGGCAAGGCCAGGCCCTCGATAGAGACCTTGAAGCTCATCGCGGAGCGCACCGGGCGCCCTCTTGACTACTTCCTGAGCCAGCCGAGCACCATGGAACCGCGCTCCACCGTCGGGACGTTGGAGATCGAACGTCTGATTGTTGCAGGCGATCCCGCCGGCGCCCTCGCCACGGCTGAACCTCTGCTCGGCGCTGAGCGCGACCCGGAGCTCGGGGCGCGGATCAAGTTCCTCATGGCGACCGCGTACCTCCGGCTTGCGCAGCCCGTTCCTGCACGCCGCCTCGCTTCAAGCGCGCGGGCCTATTTCGAGTCGGTCGGAGACCTGCTCATGACCGCCGAGTGCCTCGGCAGCGAAGCTTCCGCCGCTTATCTGGCCCAGGATCCTGGTGCGCTCGCTCTCGCGGAGGGCGCCCTGGCCACGTGTCGCTCGCTCAGGCCGGTTCCGCGCATCACCGAAGCCCGTCTGCTCGGCGTCCTGGCGGGCGCACACGCTACCAACCACAACTGGCAGGCGGCCATAGATGCCTATGAGAAGGCGATCGAGGCCGGGGACGTGGTCCAGGATCTCCGCCGGCTCTCACTGACGTACAGCGGGCTCAGCCTCGCTTACAAGCAGATCGGACAGTTTGACCAGGCGGCGAAATACGCCCAGCGTGCGATGGTGATACACGAGACGCTCAACGACCGGCTGTCGCTGGCCCGCTCTGAAAACAACCTCGGACTGCTGCTTCTTCGAGGAGGAGACACCGTCAAAGCCCGTAGCCATGTTGAACGGTCGCTGAGACTTTTCGAGGAGACAGGCGTGGAGGCTTCGAAGGCCGCGGTGTTACTGGGTCTGTGTGAATTGGCGCTTGCGGAGTCCGAGCTGGATGAGGCGTCTCGCTTTGCGCACGATGCCCTGGATCTGGCGAGCCGACTGTCAGAGGAAGACACAGTCGCAGAAGCGCACGTGTGGCTCGGACGGATCGCGGCCGCCCGAGGCGATGACCGTACCGTGGACGCCGAGTTTCACGCCGCCTTCGAGCTGCTGGAAAACTCTCATGCAGGCGAGAGACTTTCCAGTGCGCACGCCGTTTATGCCGACTTTCTCGAGGGCCGAGGCGACGTCAGTGGTGCTGTCCAGCACCTGAAGCAGGCGCTCGCTTCACGCTCGGCGCAGCGGATAGTGGATTCCAGAGCCGCCACCGCCTGACCGGCGTCAGGCCTGCTGCGCGTACTCCAGGGAATCGACCAGGGCCAACAGGGATGCCTCGATGATGTTGCTCGAACAGCCGACGGTGGTCCAGCGCTTGAGCCCCTTGCCGGATTCGATGAGGACCCGCGTCGTGGCGGCGGTGCCCGCGTCGCCGTCGAGGATGCGGACCTTGTAGTCGTGCAGCGTCACTCCGCGCAGGCGTGGAAATCGAGGGCTGAGCGCCTTCCGCAACGCGGCGTCGAGTGCGTTGACGGGGCCGTTTCCGGAAGCGGCCGTGTGATACACGGTCCCGCCAACCTCGACCTGGACAGTCGCCTCGGCGCTGACTGAGTCCCCGTTCTTGCGGACCTGCGCCGTGAAGTCGGCCACGGTCCAGGGGGCCTGGTAGCCCGGCTGCAGCCGGCGCACCAGCATCTCGAACGAAGCATCGGCGGCCTCGTAGGAGTAACCGCGATGCTCGAGCTCTTTCAGGTGCTGGACCAACCATTGGGTCTGAGGGTCGTCGCGGTCGAGCTCCAGTCCGAACTCGCGTGCCTTGGCCAGGACGTTGCCCCGACCTGACAGCTCCGACACGAGCACGCGAGGCTTGTTGCCTACGACGCCGGGATCGATGTGCTGGTAGGAGTCCTTGTGTCGCAGCACGGCGGCCACGTGCTGGCCTCCCTTGTGCGCGAACGCGCCCTGGCCGACAAATGGCTGCTGGAGCGGGAGGGCAAGGTTCGCGATCTCGGCCACGGTTCGCGACAGGTCGGTGAAACGCGCCATGGTCGCGGACGGCAGAGCTTCGAAGCCGAGCTTCAGGGCGAGGTTGGCCACCACGGAGACCAGGTTCGCGTTACCGCAGCGCTCGCCGTAACCGTTGATCGTGCCCTGCACCATGTCCGCCCCCGCCAGCACGCCCTCGAGCGCGTTCGCCACCGCCAGCTCGCAGTCGTTGTGCGTGTGGATGCCGACGCGAGCAGGAAGGCCGTGGTCCGCCAGCGCGCGGCGCATCGCCTCCACGCCTTGCCGGATCTCGGCCGGCATGCTCCCACCGTTGGTGTCGCACAGGACGACCCAAGCCGCGCCGGCGCGGGCGGCAGTGAGGCAGACCTCGAGCGCGTACTCCGAGTCCCGGGCGAAGCCGTCGAAGAAGTGCTCCGCGTCGAAGATGAGCTCGTGGCCTAGGCCGACGCCGTAGGCCACGGATTCCTCCACCATCGCCAGGTTCTCGTTCGTGGTGGTCTGCAGGACGGTGCTGACCTGCCACGGGTCGCTCTTGCCGACCAGCGTCCAGACCGGCGCCCCGCTTTCGGTGAGAGCGTGGAGGTTCGCATCGTCCTCGCAGCGACCGTTGGCGCGCCGGGTCGCGCCGAAGGCGGCGAGTCGCGCCCGCTTGAGAGGGTGCTTGTGGAGGCCGGCGAAGAGCTCTTCGTCTTTGGGGTTTGAGCCCGGGAAGCCTCCCTCCACGTAGTCGAACCCGAGCTCGTCGAGGGCGAGGGCGATGCGCAGCTTGTCGGCGGCGGAAAAGGACACGGCCGGACCTTGCGCGCCGTCGCGCAACGTCGTGTCGTAGACGACGATCCGCCGATTGGACATAAAAAAACCTCCCGACTTTTCGGCCGGGAGGTCCAACGACTCAAGCGACGTGCGCTAAGTCGGGGGACCTCCCCGCATAATCTCGATCTCGATCGCGATTTCAAACCAGGTGCGCATTCGTTCAGGAAGCCTAGAGCATCGGCACCTGCATGCGTATGGATCCTGGCACCAAATCCGGGCCGGGCGGTTAGTGGTAAGCCGACATCTCGCTCGTTCGCACCCGCACCTGCATCGTGCCGGCGGCTGACCCCACGTAGATCCCGCGAGTCGGCGCGGCGTCGCTGTAGTCCCGCCCGACGGCGAGCCGGACGTGGTACTCGGACGTCCGGACGGGGTGGGTGGCGTCGTAACCCACCCAGCCTCGGCCCGGCACCCATGCCTCCGCCCAGGCGTGCGAGGCGGTGCTCCGAACCTCCTCGCCGCGGGGGTGGATGTAGCCGCTCACGTATCGCGCGGGCACGCCCATGGCCCGGGCGACCGCGATGAACAGGTGGGCGAAGTCCTGGCAGACGCCCGCCCGCAGGGCGAGCACCTCGTCCACTGCGCTGTAGACGTTGGTCACCGCGCGGTCGTATGCGAAGTCCCGGCTGATCGCCAGCGTCAGCTCGTCGAGCGCGCGCTCCACCGCAGCGCCGGAATTCGGATCGGCGATCGGGTGGCGGTTCGCCAGCTGGCGGACCCCGGGGACGTCTTTGACCGGTGAGCGGAACCGCAGGAAGTCGTGCACGAGGTCCTCTCCCGGGTCAGCGTCAGGATCACCGCCGGTCAGGACCACCGACCTGCTGGTGATGATCAAGCGAGTGTGCGGCCGGACGAGGTTGAAGTAGTGCACGTTGTTCCCGTAGCCGTCGAGGTAGGTGGTCGGTTTGATCCCGGAGCTGACGTCCAGCTCGAACTCCAGGCAGCGCTGCCCATTGCCGTCCATCGGACGCAGGCGCACCTCCATCACCGTCTCGGCGATCGGGCCCGAGTACCGATAGCGCGTGCTGTGGACGATCGCGAGCTTCATGGCTGTTGTTGCTGCTGTTGCGGCATGGCCCGCCCCTCATCGCCCATCACGCTCGACGGGACCTTGCTCGGGTGGAAGTAGGTCTCGCGCATGGCCAGCTCGAGCTGGCGCAGCACGCCTCGGCACTCAGACTCGAACTCCCGCGGGTGCTCGGCGACCAGCTGCGTGCCCGCCTCCACGAACATCGCGTGGAGCCGCGACACCAGGCGTCTGGGCCGCGAGCGGCGGCCTGGGCCGTCGATTCGCGTCACCGAAGCGAGCGCTTCCTGCGCCGAGAAGCGAGCCGACCGCGGAAGAGCAGGGTCGAGGAGCAGGCATTCGATCACCCGCTCCGGCGTCACACCGCCCGAGTAGCGCGCCTGGTAGGACTCGAAGGCGAAGCATGACTTCAGCACCGCTGACCACTCGAGCGTGTCCTCCGGCGCGCCCGCCAGCTCGGCCGACTTGCGCGTGACGATGGCTGTGACGTTGGCGGTCCGCTCGACAAACTTGCCGAGGCGGACGAAGTCGCGCGCCTCATCGTGCTGCATCGTGTCCTCGAGCAGGCCGTCGACGAGCCGGACGCTGAGCTGCACGTCGCTGAGAAACGGATAAAGATCGGGTTGCCACGAAGGTGCCTGGACCCGCCAGTGGAGCGCATTGACCTGCTCGTACAGCTCGGTCGGGAGTGAGGGACGGACCGCCTGCGCGGCCAGCCTGGCGGCTGTGACGCTCGCCTGGATCGACGGTCCGAGCGTA
>JBGQGS010000133.1:0-6370 GCA_041497555.1 Candidatus Dormibacteraceae bacterium
AGCTCGGGCCGCCGGCCCGGGCCGAGTCGCCGACTTGAAGGACTGGTGGTGCGTGTGATGGCTGTGGCGATAGTTGCCGCTCGGAGCTTTCCGAGCCCCTTCGACGTGGCTACCCCGCCGGGGGCGGAGGGGTGGCAAGAGATGTATCCCTACTACTACTTGTTCAGCCCGGAGAGGCGCGAGTTCGAGGACGGCAAGCTCTGGTTCCGCGACGGAATGCACCATCCGGAACCGCTTTACCCGTTCGACACGGTAACGAGCGAAAGCTGGTGGGTTGCCCTCGGTCAGTACAACTCGCGGGTCTTCATCGTGCCACCGGCGCTCGGCATCGACCAGCGCGTGCTCAACGGCTACCTCTACATCAGCGCGAACGCCATCACCGACAACGAAGTGGTGGGCAAGCGGGTCGACTTCTTCATGAAGCGCGCCGGCTACTACTTCAAGAATTGGAACGAGCTCTACGCTAAGTGGGAGAAGAAGGCGACCGACACGATCAGGGAGCTGCAGGCGATCAAGGTGCCCTCCCTCCCCGAGATGGAGGACGAGTCCGTGGTCACCGAGGGCCGCGGTGTCACCTCCGCCTACCACCTGATCGCCGCCTACGACCGCTGCATCGAAAACATGTACAAGATGTGGCACCTCCACTTTGAGTTCCTGAACCTGGGCTACGTCGCCTACCTGACCTTCTACGGCTTCTGCAAGAAGGCGTTCCCGGACATCCCGGACCAGAACATCGCCAAGATGGTGTCCGGCATCGACGTGATGCTGTTTCGACCTGACGCTGAGCTGAAGCGGCTGGCCAAGCTGGCCATCGACCTCGGGGTCAACGACGCCTTCCGCGACGGACGGACCCCAGACCAGGTGCTAGCCGACCTCTCGCAACGCAAAGCGGGCCAGAAGTGGGTCGCCGACCTCGAGAAGACCAAGGACCCCTGGTTCTACTTCTCCAACGGCGGTGGCTTCTACCACCACCACCGCAGCTGGATCGACGAGCCCAAGCTGCCCTTCAGCACCATCCGCAGCTATATCGGCCAGCTCCAGCGAGGCGAGGACATCGCCCGCCCGATGCTGCAGGTCCAGGCCGAGCGCGACCGGATCACGGCCGAGTACCGGGCCCTCTTCAAGACCGACGAAGACCGCAAGGCGTTCGACGATCAGCTGGGCCTGGCGCGGACGGTCTTCCCCTACGTGGAGAACCACAACTTCTACGTCGAGCACTGGCACCACACGATCTTCTGGAACAAGATCCGGGAGTTTTCACAGGTGCTCAAGGATGCCGACTTCTTCGACGAGGTCGACGACCTCTTCTATCTTCACCGCCGCGAGGTCTATGACGCGCTTTACGACTGCATCGCGAGCTGGGCGGTGGGCACACCCGCGCGCGGCCCGAAGTACTGGCGCCCGATCATCCAGAAGCGCAAGAAAATCATCGAGAGCCTCTACAACTGGACCCCACCGCCCGCGCTGGGGCCGCCCCCTGAGGTCATCACCGAGCCCTTCACGGTCATGCTCTGGGGCATCACGACCGAGCGCGTCCAGGAGTGGCTGAATCCCTCCGGCGGGGAAGACTCCAAAACACTTTCGGGCTTCGCCGGCTCGGGCGGGGTCGCCGAAGGCCCGGCCCGGGTAGTGCTCAAGGTTGAGGACATCAGCTCGATCCAGGAGGGCGAGATCCTGGTCTGCACGATCACCTCCCCGAGCTGGACGCCTGTCTTCAACAAGATCCGGGCGGCGGTCTCCGACATCGGCGGAATGATGTCCCACGCCGCCATCGTGTCCCGCGAGTACGGGCTCCCCGCCGTGGTGGGCACCGGCTGGGCAACGACCAAGATCAAGACCGGACAGCGGCTTCGGGTTGACGGCAACACCGGAGTCGTGACGTTCCTCGACTGAGGAGCGGATAGAGCAAGCAATGGCATCCCAGGCATCGCACATCATCTGGTTCCGGGACTTCGTCCCCGAGGCCAGGCCTCTGATTGGGGGCAAGAACGCGAGCCTGGGCGAGATGATGCGAGGAGGGTTGAGGGTACCTTCGGGGTTTGCCCTCACCACCCTCGCCTACGACGCGTTCATCGAGCACGCCGGGCTGCGGCCGCGAATCCATGCCGCGCTCGGCGGGCTCGACCCCGAGGACACGGCAGCGGTGGAGGAGATCAGCCGCGAGCTTCGCGCGCAGATCGAGCGCGCCACCCTGCCGCACTCGGTGGCAGAGGAGCTCCGGCAGTCCTACGCCGTCCTTGCCGAGGAGTCACGCACGCCGACGCCGCCGGTGGCGGTACGCTCCAGCGCCACCGCCGAGGATATGGAGGGCGCCAGCTTCGCCGGCCAGCAGGAGACCTACCTGTGGATCCAGGGAGCGGAATCGCTCGCCTACCATGCGCTGCGCTGCTGGTCGAGCCTGTTCACCCCACAGGCGATCACCTACCGCGCTCGGATGGACTTTCCGCTCGAATCAATCTCCATGAGCGTCGGCGTTCAGCGCATGGTGGACGCCCGGGTGGCGGGCGTCATGTTCACCCTCAACCCGCTCAATGGCGACCCATCCAAGATCGTGATCGAAGCCAGCTGGGGCCTCGGCTTGAGCGTCGTCGGCGGCGAGGTGACGCCCGACGACTACTGGGTGGACAAGGTCACTCTCACGGTGATCCGACGCAACATCTGCCACAAGGCGATCAAGTACGTTCCCGACCCAGCCGGCGGCGGTGTTTCCATCGTGGACGTTCCCGAGGCCGCCCAGGCCGCCCCCTGCCTGACCGACGACGAGGTGGTCGAGCTGGCCACCTTGGGGAAGGCCCTCGAGGTGACCTCCGGCTCGGCCCGCGATATCGAATGGGCGATCGACGAAGTGCTGCCGTTCCCCGACAACGTGCTCCTGCTGCAGTGCCGACCGGAGACGATCTGGAGCCGGCGTATTTCCGAACCGCTCCTGAAGCCCAAGTCCAGCGGTCTCGACTACGTTCTCGACGCCATGCTGAGCACACAGCACCGGAAGCCGGAGTAGCAATCCTGCGGTTGGAAGGGGACGCGGCCAGCGGCGGTGACCGGCAGAAACAGATCCGGGACCTGGAGGGTCGCCTGCGGTCACTACTCGCTCAGATTGACGCTTCCCGCGACGAGATGTCCGAAGGCGACGTCGACAGCAGCCAGCTCCTGGAGGTTGGCGCGTTGCGGCGTGAGATCGACGACCTGCGCCAGCTGGAAAAGGGAGCGTGAGCACCGACGCCGACGCCATCGAGCGCCGCAAGGATGAGCACCTCCGGGTGACCGCCGCTGGTGATGTCGGCAGCCGGGCGCAGCCCGGCTGGGGCGACGTCCACCTCCTCCACCGGGCCGTCCCGGCCGCCGACCTGGCCGCGATCGACCTCGGCGCCGAGTTCCTCGGCCGGCGGTTGCGGGCACCGGTGGTCATCGCCGCGATGACCGGGGGCCACACGACCGCCAGCGAGATCAACGCCGTGCTGGCGCGAGCGGCCGAGCGCCACGGTCTCGCGATGGGCGTGGGCAGCCAGCGGGCGGCACTCGTGAACCCGGCCCTCGCCCACACCTATGCCGTCGCGCGTGAAAGCGCGCCAGGCGCCTACCTTATCGCCAACGTCGGCGCCGCCCAACTGGTGGCGCAGAACGACCAGCCGGCCTTCGAGGCCGACGACCTTCGCCGGGCGGTGGACATGATCGCAGCGGACGCCCTGGCCATCCACCTCAACTACCTGGAGGAGGCGGTGCAGACCGAGGGCGGACGGGCGGTCGGCCGGCTTCGTTTGGCGATGGCCGAAGCGGTATCCGCGGTGCCCGTCCCTTCGATCGCCAAAGAGACGGGCGCCGGCCTCTCAAGCACCATGGCGATGGAACTGCGGGAAACCGGTTTTAGTGCGCTCGATGTCGGCGGTCTCGGTGGCACCAGCTTCGCCGCGGTCGAAGCGCGACGCGCGGAGCTGAACGGGGATGCGAGAGGGGCCCGACTGGGCGAGGTGTACCGCGACTGGGGTATCCCGACCGCGGTCTCGATCGTCGGCGTCCGCCCCACCGGGCTCCCGGTCATCGCCACCGGCGGCGTACGAACGGGGCTGGACGCTGCGAAGGCGATCGCACTCGGCGCCACTCTGGTCGGGGTTGCCCGGCCGCTGCTGATGGCTGCTCTTGCGGGCGATGCCGCGGTGGACGCTTGGCTTGAGCAGTTCATCGAAGAGCTGCGGGTCGCAGTCTTCCTGACCGGAGGCACCTGCCTGGACGACCTTCGGCGGGCGCCCCGCGTCATCGCCGGGGAGACTCGGCGCTGGCTCGACGACCTCGGCTACGCCGTAGGCCCCTAGCACCGTGCTATACGAGCAGCCCTGACAGATCCTCGAGGACGATATCGGGCCGGATCAACGAGGCCGCAAGGCGGGCGCGGTCGGTGTTCCCGGTCAGCACCAGGATGGTGACAATGCCCGCAGCCAGGCCGCCGGCGATGTCCGACTCCAGGTTGTCCCCGATTACGGCCACCCGGGAGCGGTCCGGGATCCCAACCAGGGCTGCCTCGAACATGTGCGCCTCGGGCTTGCCGACCGCTACGCCGCGAACCCCGGCGGCCGCTTCGACCGCGGCCAGGAGTGCGCCTGACGCGGGGTTGGGTCCGTTCGATGAAGGGAAGGTCCCGTCCCGAGCCGTCCCGTAGAGGTGGGCGCCACTCATCACGGCCTGAGTGGCGACACGAAGCTCGTGGTAGTTGAAGCCCTCGTGCTCACCGACGACCACGACGTCCGCCTCGCGTCCGTCCTCACCTTCGAGGATGCGCAGCCCGGCAGCCACCAGGTCGGTTCGCAGGCCCGCGGTCCCGACCACGAACGCAGTGGCTCCGCTGGGCTCATTGGCGGCAAGGTACGCGGCGGTCACCGAGGCCGCCGTCACGACTTCAGCGGGTGCCGCGGCGATGCCCATGCCGCGCAGCCGGGCGGCGCGGTCGTCGCGGGTGCTCCGGGGATCATTGGTGAGGAAGCGAATGGCCTTCCCGGCAGCCCGAAGCGTGGCCATCGTCTCCACCGCCCCGGGTATGGGGACAGCGCCAAGATGGATGACTCCGTCGAGGTCGAGCAGGAAAGCATCGAAACGGTTGGCGAGCACCTGTCCAAGTCTGGGACAAAGCGGTCCCCGGCCATTTTGTTAAGTCAACCTAGTCGCATCCGAGTTCGACGAGCGTCCACTAAGGGGAGCCAGCTCCGGAGCCAGCGATCTTCCAGTTCGCGCTCCGAAAGGCGCGAGCAGGGCTACGTGGGACAATCGCCCCATTGACGGGGTAGCGATGCAGGCAGATGCTGTCTGGGTCGAGTAGAGGTGTCAAAGCGCGGTGAACGACCCTCGAGGTTGCTGGCTGAGTTTTTGGAGGTTGTAAATGCGATCACGGAGCTCCCTACGAATTCTGGCGTTGCTTGCGACCGCGGTCGCGGCTTTGGCCGCTGGGCCCACAGCATCGGCATCGAGCCTGCCGTGGTTCAGCGGCATACGCGCGCTCGGCGGCACCACCATCGAGCCTGCGGTCAACTACTCGACGGGGACACAGGTGTTCTTGATGACGCCGAACGGCGCCGTGACGAATGCGAATGCGCAGCACGCCTCAGCTCCGCTGTACCTCGTCACCTACCCCGACGAGTCCACGGTTGACGCCAGTGTTCTTAACTGCACGCCGACAAACTGCAATCACGCACAGATCGCTGGGATCAAGGGGCACGACCACCTGGTGGGAGTTCCGCCCACCGGCGACTACAACGTCGACTGGTTCGTTCTTGCAGAGTTCTTCACAGGGAAGAACCCCGACGCCAAGAATCACCGCGTCCTGACGCTCACCCAGCTCAACGCGCTCAAGGCGAGCGGCGACATATTCGAGGTTAACCTCAACTTCTCCTTCAACTGTCAGAAAGTGGGTGCTGCCGCGTACTTGCGAGGCACGCCGCTCAGCTTCTGACCTACGGTCGGGAGGCGGGCGCCGCCCGCCTCCCCCTGACCCAGCCAGAGCCCCGGCCCGGCGCGGGCCGTGTTCGGTCGCCCGCTTGCCCGACAATGCGCGCTATGGCGTGCGCCTCGGTGCTCTGTCTTCGAGGTCGTGGTGACCAGACTGACGTGATGAAATTGCATCCGGCCCCGGACAACCGTCGGCCAGTCGGAAGGTCAGATCGCGGGGGTGCTCGCCAGGAGTGGTTGATCGTCTCGCGAAATTCGGGTGGGGCGTCAGCAGCATGGTTCGAAGAGCGTCCACTAAGGGGAGCCATATGACGGTTCGGCGAACTTGCTCGCTGGTGAGCGTCGCCCAGGGTCACAGACGCCGATGCTTCAGCGCCCAGAAGCCGCTTTCAGCGGCATACGATGGACGTCCATGCGCCAGGAGATCCGCTTCGTC
>JBGQGS010000134.1:0-6307 GCA_041497555.1 Candidatus Dormibacteraceae bacterium
CGTCCAGTCGTAGAACGTGGTCACACCGTTCGCGTCCATGCATCCCACTCCGGCCGCGGACGGCCAGTAGCTCAACGTGCAGTTGGTGGCACGGATGGTGGCGATCCGCGTCGCAGTCGAGGCATTCGACACGTGCCACTCGGATGGAGTCAGCCCCGCGGGCTCGAACGTGCACGCGGTGACCACAGCGAGCACGAGCGCGCCCTGGTGCCAACCCATTGGCCACAGGGTCGTTCCGCCACCCTTCGAAATCGTCGTGGTGTAGATGTCGGCATGGTGTCCACCGCCGTGCAGGTCCTCGACGTAGAGGCGGAGGCTCATCGTCGTCGACCCGGAGAGATCCTCGACCAGGACCGCGATCCGCTGGTCGTCAGGGCTGACTGAGAAAAAGCTGATGGTGTTGGGACCGCCTGGCACGGTGGTCACATCGGCTGCGCTCGCAGGAGGGACAACCATGCGGATCTTTGTGTCGCCGTCCCGGAAGTAGACCTGGTCGTTGGTCGCCGACACAGGCGGTGCCTGGAGCGCGCCGTCGTGCGCTGAAGAGCAGAACTGCACAGACGGAGTGGCGAGCGTCACTGAAGCCGCCACGGAGGCGTCTGGTTTTACCAGCAACAAGGTGCCGGCGGAAAGGATCAGTCCGTAATTACCGGTGAGCGGGCCGGCGGGCGAAGAGCTCGGCGAGGTCGGCGCGGCGGCTGAGGGTGAAGCGCTCGGCGCAGGGGAGTGCGACCCGCTCGCAGACGACCCCCCGCACGCAAGCATCAGCAGAGCCGCCGCCATCAGGACCGCGCCTCGGCGCATCTCGCGGACCACTGTAAGGCCAGCGCTGGACGTTAAGAGGCGGCTTCGACCTTCTTGACGCCCTTCGGCCCGGGACATTTCGGATAGTCCGAGCAGGACTTGAACATCCCGTACCTCCCACGGCGCTCGACCAGCGGCTTGCCGCACACGGGGCAGGGCTCATCCAGGAGCTTGGGTCCCTGGCCTGGCTTGCCGTCCTTGCCGATGTTGGCGCGGTACTTGCACTCCGGATAACGCGAGCACGCGACGAATGGGCCGTACCTGCCCGTCCTTTCAACGAGCTCCCCCTCCCCGCACTGCGGGCACTTCTCTCCCGTGGGCTTGGCCTCGCTCTGCGCCGCGTCGCGCTTGATGTACTTGCACTCCGGGTATCCCGAGCAGCCGATGAACTCGCCGTACCGGCCGGTGCGCAGCTGCAGCGGCCTGCCGCACTCCGGGCACTTTTCATCCAGCAGCTTCGGCTGCGGCAGCTCGCCATCCGGCGTTAGCGCGCGCCGGAACTTGCACTTGGGGTATCGCGAGCAGCCCATGAATGGCCCGTAGCGACTCGCTTTGCGCACCAGGTGCCCTTCCTTGCACAGCGGGCAGACCTCATCGGTGTCGGCCGGCGTCGCCTCCTCGGCAGCGGTGAGCATTTGCTGCAGCGGGCCGTAGAAGTCGCTCACCACGGGCACCCACTCCTGGCTGCCCTGCTCGACCTCGTCCAGGCGCTTCTCGAGGGAGGCCGTGTAGCCATCGTCCGAGATGACCTTGAAGTGTTCGACCATGATCGCGTTCACCGCCTCGCCGATTCGAGTGGGATGAAGGCGGCGCTCCTTCACCTCGACATAGCCGTGCTCCTTGGTGATCGTCTCGACGATCGGGGCGTAGGTGGACGGGCGACCGATCCCGCGGGCCTCCAGCTCCTTGATCAGCGTCGCCTCCGAGTAGCGCGGCGGCGGCTGGCTGAAGTGCTGTTCCGGCTTGATGCCGTGATACTCGAGGTCCTCGGCGGCAGCGAGCTCGGGGAGCTCCGTCTCGCCGTTCTCGTCGCGCTCCCAGACTTTGTAGAAGCCGTCGAACGCGAGCACCGAACCTGTGGCCCGGAAAATGAAATCCCCGCCCTCGATCTCGACCTGCGTCTGGTCGTACACCGCGGGCGCCATGCGGCTCGCGACGAACCGCCGCCAGATGAGGTCGTAGAGCTTGAACTGGTCGGCGCTCAGGTGCTGACGGATCGACTCCGGCGTGCGGCCGATGTCCGTCGGTCGGATGGCCTCGTGTGCGTCCTGGGCGCCTGGGCTCGACTTCGCGGCTCTCGGACCGCCTACGTATTTCTCGCCAAACTTCTCTTTGACGAAGCCCTTGACCTTCGTCTCAGCTTCGGCCGAGATGCGTGTCGAATCCGTGCGCATGTAGGTGATCAACCCGGTCGAACCTTCGTCGAGCTCGACACCTTCGTACAGCTGCTGGGCGATCCGCATTGTGTTTTTGGGCCGGAAGCGCAGGCGGCTGGATGCGTCCTGTTGAAGCGTGGATGTGATGTAGGGCAGATAGGAGCTCTTGGTCCGGCGCTTCTTCTCGACGCCCGCGACACGGTAGGTCGCGCCCTCCAGGGCGCGCACGATCGCGTCGGCCTCGGCCTGCGTCTTGACCTCGAGCTTGGCCTCGGCGTCGGCGCTGCCCGCAACATTCCGAGGGCGGTTGAGCCGGGCCAGGAAACGACGCTCGTCGGCGAGCCTGGAGAGCTCGACGTCGACCGTCCACGACTCGACCGGGACGAACTTCCGGATCTCCTCCTCGCGGTCGCAAACCAGCCGGAGGGCGACCGACGACACCCGGCCCGCGCCAATGCCCTTCTGGACCTTGCTCCAGAGGAACGGGCTCAGCCGGTAGCCGACCAGCCGGTCGACCACGCGGCGCGCCTGCTGGGCGTTGACCAGCCGCATGTCGATCTCCCGCGGCGACTCCAGCGCCTTGCGCACGGCGTCCGCGGTGATCTCGTGGAACTCGATCCGCTTCGGCGACGTCAGCTTCAGCACCTCAGCCAGGTGCCATGCGATCGCCTCCCCCTCCCGATCCGGGTCCGAGGCCAGGATCACGTTCCGACGGTCCTTCCTGGTCGCTGAGGTCAGCTCGTTGATCGTCTTGCGACGGCTTTCGACCACCTCGTAGCGGGGCTTGAAGCCGGACTCCACGTCGACCGCGATCTCCCCTTTGGGCAGGTCCCGGACGTGGCCCATCGAGGCGAGGACGTCGAAACGGTCGCCCAGGAACCGCTTCAAAGTCCTCGCCTTGGCGGGGGACTCGACGATGATCAGACCTTCGGACACAGCACCTCTTTATTCCCAACCAGCCTGGTTTCTTCCCCTGGCCGGTTCTGGGCGGGCAATCCTACGCCCGTTGTTTGCCCCGGCGCAATGCCCTTATGTACCCGTCGTGGTGACGGCGCACAGCGCCGTCGAGTTCGAGCGCAGTGAGCCTGCCAAGCACTTCAGCGACCGGAAGCTGGAGTTTGCGGGCGATCTCGGCGGCGCTCAGAGCAAGAACATCCGAGAGGTGGGAAAGGATGCCGTCACGGCCTGGCGAGAGGGCGACGCCAAGGCCCTTGGGTGGCAAGAGCGGGTCGTCGAGCACCTCTTGCGTGACACCCAACGCTGCCATGACGTCGCGCGCGTTCTGCACCGCGCCGGCGCCGTCCCGGATCAACGCATGGGTGCCGACCGAAAGAGGCGAAAACACGCTTCCGGGCACGGCCATTACCTCTCTATTTAGGCCCAGGGCGGCCTCCGCCGTGATCAGCGCTCCAGAACCCTCAGCAGCCTCCACCACGACGACGACGTCCGACAGGGCCGCCATCGTCCAGTTGCGGGCAGGAAAGTTGTGTCGTCGCGGAGTCGTTCCGTCGGGGAACTGGCTGATCAGCGCGCCGCCGGCGGCGAGGATGTCGTCTGCCAGCTTGCCGTGCGCCGCGGGGTAGACAACATCGACGCCTGTACCCATCACCGCGATGGTGACGCCGCCGCCCAGGAGCGCACCTCGGTGCGCCGCAGCGTCGATGCCCAGCGCCAGCCCGCTGATGACGATCACGCCTGCTCGGGCCAGGTCGGCCCCGAGCTGCTCGGCGACCGCCTCGCCGTAGGGCGATGGGCGGCGTGATCCGACGATCGCCACGCGCGGGCCTTCGGGCGGTGGCCACCGGCCCCGCGCGTGGAGGTCTAGTTCGTCTTCGTCAAGCCGCGACATCTTGCAGCCGGTAGCCGAGCGCCTCGAGGATGTGCCGCTCGCCGATGTGCTCGGAGCCATCAAGGTCCGCCGACGTGCGAGCGACCCTCCACGCCCGATGGAACCCGCGAGCCGTGAGACCTCTCTGGTCCGCCCAGCGCTCGAGGGTTCGTCGTGACGCGGGTTCCAGCCCAGCCACCTTTCGGAGCCGCGCCGGCTTGAGCTGCGCGTTGATGCATCCCTGCCGGTCTCGCTGCCGGCGGCGCGCCGCGATGACACGATCGCGCACCGCCTCCGAACCTTCGCCCGATGGTTCGGAGGCGAGGGTATCGAGCCTGACCCGGCGGACGTTGACCTTGAGGTCGATCCGATCCAGCAGCGGCCCTGAGAGCCGGCGCTGGTAGGCGTCGATCGCGCCCGGGGTGCACCGGCAGCTCCGGACTGCGTCGCCCGCCCATCCGCATGGACACGGGTTGGTCGCGGCCACGAGCGTGAACCTGGCGGGATACATCACCGAGCCGCCCGACCTCGTGATGGCGACGCGGCCCGTCTCGAGCGGCTGCCGCAGCGCCTGCAGCACCGGCGACTGAAACTCAGCGAGCTCGTCGAGGAACAGCACGCCGTGATTGGCCCTGCTGATCTCTCCCGGCTGCGCGAGCCCGGATCCTCCTCCGATCAGGCCCGCCATCGACACGCCGTGGTGGGGTGCGCGGAACGGACGGGTCCAGTCCAGTCGCCGGGTCGCCGCGAGATCGCCCAGGAGGCTCCTCACCTGCGCCACCTCGAGCGCCTCGCCCAGCTCGAGCGGCGGAAGGATGCCTGGAAGGCAGCGAGCCAGCATCGTCTTGCCGGCGCCTGGCGGCCCGCTGAGGAGCAGGTGATGCCCACCCGCCGCAGCGATCTCCAGGGCTCGGCGGCCCTCCTCCTGCCCGTGGACCTCGACCAGGTCGTGCTCGAGTACGGCCGCGGACGAATCGATTGCGATTTCGGTGAACGGCTGGGGCGTGATGCGCGAGCTACCCGCGAGATGCGCGACGACGCCCGCCAGATGAACGCATGGGATGACCTCGAGACCTTCTATCAGCGCCGCCTCGCTCGCATCGGCGGCCGGAACGAAGATCCGATCGAACCCAGCCTGTTTCATGCAGCGAGCCGCGACGAGCACCCCGTCCACGTGCCGAACGGCGCCGTCGAGCGCCAGTTCGCCCAGGAACGCGCTCCGAGTAGGGGAGCGCCGGCCTGTTTCAGCGAGCGCGATGGCGACCGCGATCGCGAGGTCGAGACCGCTGCCCTCTTTGCGCAGCTCCGCGGGTGCGAGGTTGACCGTCAGACGGCGGCGCGGAAAATCGAGCCCACTGTTCTTGATCGCCGATCGGACGCGTTCGCGCGCCTCCTTCACTGAGGTGGCCGCGAGGCCGACAAGGAGGAATTTCGTGTCGCCGTTGGCACTGTCAGCCTGGACCTCGACACGGCGCGCCTCGAGGCCAACAAGGACGCAGGAATCGATAGAGGCGAGCACGCCGCGAAGCTATCGTGACCGGCTCGAGATGACAGCCCTGGTTGTTAAGAAGCGGTATGTGACGAAGGCGAGTAGAGTTCCGCCCCAGCATCCGTCCGCCGGAGGCGGGAGCTGGTCGCGGTGGCCGCCGTCCCGCCTTGTCACCGAGGCGTCGTAGGGCGAACTTCAGAAGAGGGAGTCGCGAATGAACACGCTGACGAGACGGGGCATGCGGCTGGCGCTCATGACACTGGGATTTGCGGGGCTGATCGTGGCGGTCAGCGCAGTCCCCGCGGCAGCGACACCGTCAGGTGGATTCCACCCCACGGAGTTGGCCCGAGGGACCGACATGTCCCACGGAACCCTTCCGATCACAGAGGGGTTGCAAGTTGTCGTCACGACGATCACCCTCGACTCCGGTGGCTTCTCGGGCTGGCACTCGCACCCCGGCGGTGCGATCGTCGTCATCAAGGCGGGCGAGGTCACCTTTCATGTCTCGGTCGGTAACCACTGCGAAGTCACCACGTACAAGGCGGGGCAGGCGTTCATCGAGCGCCCCGGCGAGGTTGGGATCGCCGTGGCCGGCTCCAACGGAGCGATCATCTACGCGACGTTCCCCGGCGTCCCTGCTGGCGGCCTGACAAAAATCGACCAGCCCGATCCGGGTACCTGTCCCGGGCTCTGACGCCTGACCTAAGCGGGCGGCGACCTCCGGATGGGGAAGCCGCCCGCAAACGGCGCCGATCCAATACCCCACGAACTCGGAGGCTTCCCGTGAGTTCGTGGGGACCCCTGGTTAAG
>JBGQGS010000135.1:0-6304 GCA_041497555.1 Candidatus Dormibacteraceae bacterium
AGCGCCTCCTCGATCGCCGAGGCGAGGACAGCACCCACGGGGATCACGCCCGCCTCGCCTGCGCCTTTGACGCCCAGCGGATTCAGGGGCGAAGGGGTCTCGATGTGGTCGATCTCGATCGCCGGCACCTCGGTGGCATACGGCATTAGGTATTCCATGAACGACGCGTTCCGGAGTTGGCCCTCGGCGTCGTAAGCGAGCCGCTCGTAGAAGGCGCCGCCGATGCCCTGCGCCACGCCACCCTCGATCTGGCCCTCCACCACCAGTGGGTTGATGACACGACCGCAGTCATGGACGACCACGTACTTCAGGATTTCGAGCCGAAACGTCTTCGGGTCGACCCTCACATAGGCGGCATGGCAGCCCGCGGCCCAGGTCGAACCGGGCGGGCTGTAGTAGCCGGTCGCCTCCAGGCCCGGCTGCTCCCCTTCAAGGAGCGGAGGCCCAGGACGCGACCTGGCGACGAATTGCGTCGCCGCCTCGGTGCCGCCGCCGAATGCGTAGCGCACGGGATTGGCCAGCACCGCGACAGCGGCCAGTGGAATGCCGCGATCGGAGGCGCCCTTGACGCGAACCTCGCCACCGGACAGCTCGAGGTCCGCGGCATCCACCTCCAGGTGGTCTCCCGCGATGTGCTTGGCCTTGTCCGCCACCATGCGCGCGGCAACCGCCATCGCATTGCCCGCGGTGACCGCGCCACGCGACGCGAAGGTGCCCACGCCCCACGGGAAGCGCCGCGTGTCGCCGCTCGTCACCTCGACGTCCGCCATGTCCACCCCGAGCTCGTCGGCGACGATCTGCGCCCAGACCGTCGCGTGTGACTGGCCCTGGCTGGGGATGCCGGTCGCCGCCACGACCTTGCCCGAGACGAGCACCTGCACATGCGCACCCTCGTAGGGCCCGACCCCGGTGCCTTCCACGTACATCCCCAGTCCCATGCCCACGTGGTCGCCGGCCGGCCGGGGGCCGAGATTCGCGAGCGCTTTCTGCAGGAGGGCAGGGTAGTTGCCGCTGTCATAGATGACGGTGTTGCCGTCCTGCCAGGCGACGCCGACGTCGTAAGGGAACTGGTCCGGCTGGATGAAGTTGCGCCTGCGCACCTCGGCACGGTCGAGGCCGATCTCGAGTGCGATCGCATCCAGAGTGCGCTCCATGACGAAGCACGCGTGTGGGCGGCCGGCCCCGCGATACGGCGACGTGGGCGTTGCGTTGGTGTAGACGTCGCGGAATCGCACGCGGTAGTTGGGCACCCGATAAGGCCCCGGAACCTGGCCGGCGGTGATGATCGGCAGGATGATGCCGTAGGGCGTGTAGGCCCCGGCGTCGTGGATGAAATCCACGCTCAGCGCCAGGACCCGGCCCTCATCGTCGAAGCCGACTTCGACGTCGTGTACCTGGCCCCGCTCGTGGTTGACGGCTGTGAAGTGCTCCTGCCGGTCCTCGGTCCATTTCACGGGCCTGCCCAACTGCATCGCGGCGAAGGGCACCAGCAGCTCGTCCGGGTAGAAGAGCATGATCTTCGGCCCGAAGCCGCCACCCACGTCGGGAGCGATCACCTCGACGCTCGATTCCGGCAGCCCGAACAGCACCGCCAGTCCCCCGCGGATCGAGGTCGGCGACTGCGTGGAGTCGTACAACGTCAGCTTGCTCTCGGATTTGGACCAGCGTGCCCACACGGCGCGAGCCTCCATTGGACTGGCGGCCCCACGCTCGAAGCGGAAGCGCAGTCGCTTGCGGTGCGGCGCGGCGGCCAGCGCCGGCGTGACGTCACCGACCTCCTGCAGCATCTCGGCGGCGACATTGCCGGGGACGTCGTCGTGGACGAGGTGCTCCGCCCGGGCCGCGATTTCCGGCGTGATCACCACCGGCTGCTGCTCGTACTCGACCTCCACCAAATCGGCGGCGTCCTCCGCGACGTAGCGGCTGTCCGCCACGATGAAGGCCACGGCCTCGCCTGCGTACCGCACGACTTCGGAGGCTAGGCAACGCTGCGTGCGGCCGTGCGTGAGGTTGGGGTGCGGGATGAGGATGGGCAGGTCCGTTTGGCCGAAGGGAAGGTCAGCGGCCGTGTAGACGGCGACCACCCCTGGCATCGCGCGCGCCGCGCTCACATCGATCGATCGGATACGCGCGTGCGCAAAGGGCGAGCGCACAAAGCAGGACTCGAGTGCGCGCTCGCCACTCTCGTTTATGTCGTCCGTGAAACGACCGTGGCCACGCAGCAGTCGATCGTCCTCGACTCGCTGCACCCTTTGTCCAAACCAGCGCGTCGTCATTTGCGTGAGAGCTCGCCCGCACGATGAACCGCACGCCGGATGGACGCGTAGCCGGTGCAGCGGCACAGGTTGCCGGCAATGCCTTCACCGACCTGCTCCTCGGTCGGGCTGGGATGTTGCGCCAGGAGACCCACGACTGACATCACGAAGCCGGGAGTGCAGAACCCGCACTGCAGAGCGTGGCACTCGTGAAACGCCTGCTGCACGGGATGGAGGGGAGCGTCGTCCGCCGCCAGGCCCTCAATGGTCGTCACCTCGTGGCCCTCGGCCTGCACGGCGAGCATCAGGCACGAACGCACCGGCATGCCGTCGAACAGCACCGTGCAGCACCCGCACACGCCGTGCTCGCAGCCGACGTGAGTGCCGGTCAGGCCGAGTTCGTGACGGAGGTGGTCCGACAGCAGCCGGCGTGGATCTCCGGGCGCCGGATGGACGACGCCGTTGACCTTCACGCGGCAAACACCCTTTCCGTCAGAGCCCGCACCAGGTGCAGGCGAAACTCGGGCGTGGCCTCAAGGTCGCCGCTGGGCTGCAGCCCGCGCGTGGGGTCGGCCGAATCGGCCAGGACCGGGGTGGCGGCCACGCCAAACAAAGCCAGCCGATCGGCCGCGCGCACCACGCCGGCCAGGGCGAAATCCCCGTGGCGGCGGGACTCCTCGACGATCGCGAACGGTCCCGCCGGCGACGGGAACCAGGCCTCCACAAGCAGCTCGTCGGGCGCCAGCGTCGTCTCCATCACACTGGTGAACAGCTGGTCCGCGGCGATGATGCGATCGCCTCGAGTCGAGCGGGCGATCACATGGCCGCCGAGGACCAAGAGCACCGCCGGCAGCTCCGAGGCGGGGTCCGCGTGGGCGAGGCTGCCACAGACCGTGCCCCGATTGCGGATCACGCGATGGGCGACCAGCCGCACCGCGGCACTCAGCAGTGGGCAGACCCGCGATACGAGCTCCGAGTCCTCGACCGCCGACTGGCGGACCAGCGCTTGCACCGCGATTCCCCCGTTCCGCTCGTAAATCCCATCAAGGCCGGAAATGCGGTTGATGTCGACCAGGTGCGGAGGTCGGGCCAGGCGGAAGTTGAGGAGCGGCACGAGCGACTGGCCGCCCGCGAGCACCTTGGCATCCTCCAGGGAACCGAGCAGTGCGCACGCCTCCTCCACGGTGGTTGGGGCGTGGTACTCGAAGGCCGGCGGCTTCATCTACTGGTCAAGCATCGCAACCGCGCGGCACAGCGCCGCCTCACCGCCCTGGAAACGCCACGGGAAGCAGCCGAACTGGATCTTCTGGTCCAGCACCTCATCGATCTGCCCGCCCAGGTTCTCGATGTGGATGATGTCGTGGGGGAACAGCAGGGTGTGCATGATCTGGTAGTCGGCCTTGGGAAAGATCTCGTCCAGGCTCCGGCCCAGCTTGCTCTCCGCTTCCTCCGCCTCGTCGGCGCGAATGCGCCGGATCACGGTGTTCATCGGATGATCCGCGCTGCCGGCGTCGACCGCGATCCAGCGTACCCCGCGCTCCAGTACCCACTCGGCGAAGGCGCGGGTCGGTCCCGGGTGGCGGATGAAGTACCTGGTCTCGTCCGCCTGCGAGCGGTCGGTCCAGTTCTCGGGGTAGTACCGGTGGTAGCCGGTGTGGATGACCAGGATGTCGCCGCGCTCGATCCGGTGGCCGGTGTCCTTCTCCCAGCGCTCGAAGTGCTCGGGTCCGTACAGGTCATAGTCGCCCACGCCCAGGCGCTCCAGGTCGACGACGCACGCGGGGCCGACCAGGAAGTTCAGGGTCAAATCCCCGATGAACTTGCCGCGCGTCATGAAGTGCGCGGGCGCGTCCAGGTGGGTGCTGACGTGCAGCGTCATCGTGATCTCCTGGCCGCCCGCCCTGTCGAAGGCAAGATGCTTGATCCACCGGATCGCCGGCCCGGGGTAGCCTGCGAACGCCGGCGTGTGAAGCGAGAAATCCTGCGTGAGGTCGAGGAATCTCATGGCGCGATTTCAAGCACCGCGAGCTTGGGGCGATCGACCGTTCTCACCACGGGCAAACAATGCCACACAAGCCCTCGACACCAGGGCCCGGGCATTGCGAGCGCTCACCTGGCGACTTCCGGCCAGAGTCTTTAGAACACCTGGTAGACGCGCAAACCTGTGAGACGCACCGTGCCCGGTGCGTCTCCGAAGATCCCGAATCCCGGAAGCCGGTGATCGGTGATCACATCGTGCTTCAGGTCAATCACGGACCGGCCATCAAGGTAGACCTCATAGTGCGGAGGATCCACCAGTGCCGAAACGGTGAACTTGCGACCTGACTGCAGTCCCCGCACGGCCACCTGGGCGCTCAAGGGTTGCGTGACCTGGTCGGCGAGGTAGATCAACTGCATCGCTTCGGCCCCCGTGCTCAGCCCGATGATGTGCGAGCTCATGCCGCTGGAGTCGTTCGTGAGGGTGATCCAGAACTGAACGTTCGAGTCCGGGACCACCGACAGTTCCACCACTTCGAAATACCGCAGCAGCGGCACCATGCCCACCGAGTGGCCCGTGTTGCCGCCCGGTTTGAGCACGGCGTACTCAACCGCTCCGTTCATGAATCGGATTGCCGACCAACTTGGGTCGCCGAGGATGTAGCGGACGCTGAATCCGTCGCCGTCGCCCGCCAGCTTGGCCTCGTAAGCGAGCGGTCCGATGGCTGGGCGCGAGGCGGTTGGCAACGACGCCGGCACACCGTCATCCGTGGCTGCGACGATGACCACAAGGGCCGCTAGCAAGCCGGCCACCCAGCCAGGCCGGAGCCTGGAACGTTCAACCGGTTGGGCGATTGCAGCCCGCGGTGAGCCCGCCGAAGCATGGGCAGGCGACCGACCGTTCCCGAAGGTTAGCGAGTCCTCCGCCGACCAGGCCGCGATCTGCGCTCGGTTGTTCGCCCCCAGCTTGTTGAGGATGTTCTGAACGTGCGCCCCAGCGGTGCGGTCCGAGATCGAGAGCTTGACCCCAATCTCCCGGTTGGTCAGCCCGAGCCTGATCAAGGTCGCGATCTCGCGTTCTCGAACGGTCAGCGGCGTGGCGGCGGAACGCCCATCCATCTCGAACTCAGCGGGGCCAACGTAACAGAGCCCGAATGACAAAAATAGACCTGATCGAACGTACTTAAGTCATTCTCACGATGCCGGCAGCCCGGCGGGGGACTAAGTTCGCCCGGCTAACCGGGATTCGACTGGCCGTAAGAAGGAGAAATCGTCATGCGCAGGTTGCTCTGCCTCCCGCTTGCGCTCGCATTACTCACGTCGCCGATCGACGCTCACGCGGCGCCACCTCCAGCGGGTGTGATTCAGACATTCGGACCAAACCTGCGTTCGGCCTGCCCGCAGCCCGAGGGACTGGCTGTGGATCCTGTCGGCAATCTCTACGTCGCCTCGGTCCAGTCGGCTGCCCAAGGCGTGATCTGCGTCATAAATCGCGGCGGCATCCTTGCGGATCGCATACCCGTCACGCGCGGCCCCGGTGCGAGCAACGTTGCAGTTGCCGGCATGCTGTTCAGCCCCGGCCGTGGTCTCTTCGCACTCGATGTCGGAGATTTCCTGGCCAGCGGCGGGGCGGTTCAAGATGGCCGCCTCCTGCGCATCGACCCCGGCACGCATGCGGTCACGGTCGTCGTCGGTGGCTTCGGCTTTCCCAACGGCATCGCCGAGGACTCACACCGGAACATCTATGTCTCGGACTCGGCTCGCGGCACCATTTACCAGGTCAACCCCGGCGGGGCGAAGACTGTCTGGAGCCATGACAGCCTGATCAGCCGGCATGTCAACGATTTGGCGTTTGACGGCGGCCATCATTTCCTTTACGTCGTGACCACGGGGAGCATCGTCCGCATCCCGCTCAAGGCGGACGGGAGCGCGGGGCCGGCCCAGGTGTTCGCTGACTCATCCAGCAGCGACGCGCCGAACTTCAGCAGCGGCCTTTTCAGTGACGATGGCATCGCTCTCGACGGCCATGGAAACGTGTTCCTCACCGCCGCCGCCACGAGCGAGATCTTTGA
>JBGQGS010000136.1:0-6292 GCA_041497555.1 Candidatus Dormibacteraceae bacterium
GATCCAGGCGGCCATGGCGCGCCTGCGGCACGGGCGGACCAGCTTTGTCATCGCGCACCGCCTGTCGACCATCCGCAACGCTGATTCGATCGTGGTCATGGACGCCGGCCGGATCGTCGAGCAGGGTAGTCACGCCGAGCTGTTGCATCGCCACGGCTTTTACTACGAGCTCTACAACAGCCAGTTCACCGAGGCTTTCGAGGTGGCGAGCTGAGGCTGGCGCGACCATTCGCCGTAGGTCGACCATCCGGGCTCTGACAGCCAAGTAGACAGCCAAGCCAATGGATGATCAAGGCCCGTCTGGACGGGCGATTCTCGCTGGTGGGCGTTAGCCCCGCGGTCTTCAAGAACGTTTGCGGGGCGCTGCTCAGGCGTCATGGGTGGATTCAATTCCCCATCCACCCCACCAGACGCAGCGCCGGATGATCTTGACTTGACTTCGGTTACACGGGTGCCAGACTGGTGCTGCCGTGAGTGACGCAGGCGCCGTCGCCAGGCCCGGCGAGGCGCCGACCGCTGGGCCCTCGGCGCCGCCCTTTCAGGCCCTGACGCAAGGCGGCGCCTTCGAAGGGATCGTCGTCATCCTGGCCTGCCTGTTTGCCGCCGCCGCGTACTTCGATGCCTGGACCTACGTCAACACGACCACCGGCAAAAGCCTCCTCGAGCCGTGGCAGGACGCCGCCCTTCACCTGAGCTGGCTTCTGCTGACCACATACCTCGTCGCTGTGATGACCGTGAACGTCCGCCGCGGTATCCCCGTGACCCGGTCCCTTCCGCCCGGCTACGGATGGACGTTCATCGGCTGCGTGGGGTTCAGCGCCATGGTGCTGCTCGACCGCTGGGGGCAATTGGTATTCGGCAGCGAGCTAGGACTCTCGGCTCTTCTGAGTCCGCCGCGAGTCGGTGAGATCATCGCCGGGGGATTGATGGTCACCGGGCCGCTTCGCGCAGCCTGGCGCCGCAAGGACGAAGAGGCCGGCCTGACTGCAATCGTCGCCGCAGCCCTGCTGCTGTCGACCATCACTTTCGTGACTCAGTTCGCACACCCGTTTCGGGACCCCTGGGCGGCGGGCGCCGGGCCTTCTCCGGATGCGATCTACTGGGTCGAAGAGGACCTCGGCGTTTCGGGCCTCGTCCTTCAGGGCATGGCTTTTGCCGCGACTTTCCTTCTCCTCCTGAGGAGATTCCGCATTCGATTCGGCAGCTTCACATTGATCTGCCTGATCAACGGAGCGCTGGTTGCACCTCTCAAGGAGCATTTGGACATGCTGCTGGTCGCGGCGGCGACCGGCATCGTCGCCGATGCCGCCTATGCGTGGCTCAAACCGGGTGCATCGCAGCCGAGCCGTCTGCGCGCCTTTGCTTTCCTGGTTCCGGCGACGTTCGCTGCGACATTCTTCCTGGTGGTCTTCTTCGCCCAAGGAATCTGGTGGCCGGCCCACGTCTGGTCGGGCGCCATCCTGGTGACAGGACTCGCCGGATTGCTCATCAGCTACCTCGCGTACACCCCAGGTGGTAGGCAGCCTGCAGAGGAACCGATGTCCCAGCCACGGCCGGCTCACTGGCCCGAGATCACGCCCACCTCGATCAAAGAAGCGCTCGAGGCCTTAACCGATCGCCGCGAGCTGGCAGCGAGCCCCCTCTGCCGGCTTCCGTACCTTGGACTCCACGGCGCCGACGCTGCCACTGAGCTGGATGAGCTGCTCAGAGATGCGGCCCGCGAACTCTCCACGTCGACTGTCCTGCGTGATGCCCAGGCCGGGCACCTGCTGGTCGAGTATTACGTCAAGCGGAGCGGAACCCATGACCAGATCTCCGAGCAGCTCCACATGAGCAGACCGGCTTACTACCGCCGCCTGCAGCGAGGCTGTGAGCTGCTGGCAGACCGGCTCGAGAAGCTGGCGGCCTTCACCGAGCCGAGCTAAGCCCGCACGCCACCGAGTCTCGGCCGGGGCCGAGACTGAAATCGAGAGCAAGGCGAGACTGCCTCTGAGACCCGTACCACCAGACACTGCCTCCTGTCATGCCGCCGAGGCTGATCAGAAGCGGTTTGAAAAGGAGGTTCTGAATGGGTTTGTGGTCACGGCTGAGGTTGCTCTTCAGTACGAGGGCGAGCAGCGCACTCGACAGCGCGGAGGATCCACGACAGGTCCTCGACTACGCCTACAGCCAGCAGCAGCAGCTGCTGGTCAGCCTTCGCAGAGGGCTGGTGGATGTCGCGACTTCGAAACAGCAACTCGAGCACCAGGCGCTGAAGCTCGAGGATCGCATCCCGCGCCTTGACGACCAGGCGCGCCGTGCTGTGAGCGCTGGTCGCGAGGACCTTGCCCGCATCGCTCTTGAGCGCAAGCGCACAGCGGTGTCAGAGGCGCAATCGCTCCGGAGTCAGATCGCGGAGGTCGAGGCTGACAAGCAGCGGTTGAGCGCCCAGGAAAGGGCTCTGCAGGTGCGCATCGAGCAGTTCCGCACGCACAGAGACGTGGTGTCAGCCCGATACAGCGCGGCCGAAGCGGAGGTGAGGGTGAAGGAGTCCCTCGCCGGCGTTTCCGGCGAGCTGGCCGAGCTCGGAATGGCTGTCGGCCGCGCCGAGGAGAAAGCCGACAGGCTTCAGGCGCGCGCGAGGGCGATCGACTCACTGGTCGACGTCGGCGCGCTGCCGCCGGTCTCAGGAGGGGATTTTGTGGAGGGCGAACTGTCGCGCATAACCGCGGGCTCCGAGATCGACGAAGAGCTGGCGCGGATCAAATCAGAGGTCGGGTGGCCCAAGCTGGCCGGCTCGACCGAGGAGAAGAACGGATGACCGTCGATACCAAGCAGCATCTCGTCTCGCCTGACGGCAAGTGGTACTGGGACGGAGTCGCCCAGACCTGGGCGCCGGTTTCATCGGCTGCCACGCCGCCCGACCACGGGCACGCTCCGAGGGGACAGCGGCAGAATGCCGCGCGGTCTCAGGTCGCGCCAATCCGCGGTCTCAACTCGTTCATGGGCAGCGTCAGGTCGGAGGACCTCGTCTTCGGCCAGACCGTGCTGGTCTGGGCGCGCTGGATCTTGATCGGCACCGGGCTGGTGCTTTCCTTCTGGACTCCGACCGACCTGCTCACCCTGCAGGTTCAACTGGCCGCCATCGTCGCCCTCGCCTTCGGCAACTTCTATCTTCACGTTCAGCTGCTCCGTGGGCACCCCGCCATAGACAACGTCGTCTACGGCGCCAGCCTTGCTGACATCTGCGTTGTCACCGCCCTTGTCATCGTCCAGGGTGGATACGTCTCGCCGGTGTTCATCTTCTACTTTGCGGCGGTGGTCGGGATTTCGGTTGCGTTCCCGACAGCTCTCACAGCTGTTTACACGCTGGTCGTGCTGGGCGTGTACGGGATCGTTTGCCTGTCCTCTGCCCCAACTGACGACTACCCGGCCGTCTTCACGCGCCTCCTGATGATCGCCGCGATCGCTGTCTGCGGAAACCTATTCGCCCGCAACGAGTCGCATCGACGCACGGACGCGATCCGTATTCACCAGGAACTGCTCGACGAGATGGAACAGGGCTCACCCAGCCCGCAAAACGCATAGCGACTACTGATTGAAAGGAGTGATTCAAATGTCAAATCTCCGCGAGGTGCGAACCGCCGCGCAGGCAAATCAAGAGGACGTCTTCTTTGGCCAGACCGTCATCGTGTGGGCACGCTGGAGCGTCATCGTGGCCGGAATCGTGTTGGTGCTCTGGACGTCGACGACCATCAGTCATCTGACGCAGACGGTGCCCTTCTTCCTGGCGCTTATGGCGATGAACTTCTTCCTGCACGGACGTTACGTGATGGGGAGTCCGCTGAACCGCGCCATGGTCACGATCGCGAGCGTCATCGACCTCGTCTTGATCACAGCGATCGTCGTCCTGTGGCCAGGTTCGCATGGGTTGAACAATCAGTTCTTCGTGCTCTATTTCCCGGTCGTGTTTGCCTTCGCTCTCGTCTTCACACGCCGCGTGGAGGTCGCGTACACGGTCATGGCGATGGCGGCATACGCCGGCGCTTGCTTCGCGACGGGTACAGTCGCGCTCGACCTCGGCCTCGACGACAAGGTGCTCGTCATGCGTCTGATCGTTATCGCCGCCATGGGTTTTCTCGGCAACTACTACTTCCGAATCCAGCGAGACCGGCTGGGGCGCGCGTCTCGCGGCGGATTATCAGTCGCAGAGCCAACGCGAACGACTCATCAAGCGACGCTGCAAAGCAGCGGTTCGTAGAGGATTCAGAGATGGGTATCGTCGACCGCATCCGCCACAAGATCAAAGAGGGCGCGTCTGCTGCCCTGGCGCCGGCCCCCGATCCAAGGGTCACGCACCTCACTTCTCACCAGAAGCAGCGCGCCCTCCGCAGCCAGGTGGCCAAAGCGATTGAAGACGTCACTGCTGCCAAGCAACGGCTGCAGGCCGCGGCAGACGACGTGAGGGGCCGGCTCCCTGAATTGGAGGATCAGGCACGGACAGAGTTGAGGGCGGGCCGCGAAACCATGGCCCGCCTCGCGCTCCAGCGTCGCCACGTCGGCGAAGTGGAGCTGCAGACCCTCGACCGTCAGCTCCAGGAAGTCGAGAAGGAAGAAGTGACGCTCGCGATGATCGAGCAGAGGCTGTCTGCCCAGATCGAGGCCTTCGCCGCGCGCCAGGAGGTGATCAAGGCACGCTTCAGCGCGGCCGAGGCGCAGGTCCGCATCAACGAAGCGGTGACGGGCGTGTCCCAGGACTTCGCAGATCTGGCGGCGGCCCTTCAACGGGCAGAGGAGACGACCGAGAGCATGCAGGCACGTGCGATCGCGATCGATCGGCTGGTGCACGAGGGGGACCTCGATGCGATCTCGCCGACTGTAGATGCTGATTCGCTGGATTGGCGCCTGTCCTCGACCGTCGCCGATGACGAGGTGGAGCGGCACCTCTCGGCACTGGCCAGGGAGGTCGCAGACCCCTGATCGGGAGTTTGTGGCCTCGGCGGGGTCTCATGCCATCGGCGAATAGGGCGCCTGGGCTTGGAGTTAACTGGTTCGGTGCTGAGATCTGCGAATGGCGGTACCAGGCGATGACCCTGCTAGACGCCAAGACCCGTGCCAGTTTGCCCGACAGCGCCTTCGCGCACATTGATTCTCGCGGTCGACGGCGCCTGCCGATCAACGACGAGGCCCACGTGCGCAATGCGCTGTCGCGCTTCAACCAGACGACCTTCGACGACGAAGCAGCCCGAGATCGGGCACGGACGAAGCTGCTCCGAGCCGCCAAGAAGTACGGCATTGTTCCCGTCGGCTTCATCACCGGCCAGCTGCGGAACGTGCGCATCCGCGGGGAAATTGAGGCTCGCGTCAGCGAGGTTCGCACCCTGCCGACCGGCTTCGTGACCTTCTTGCTCGCCGACATAGAGGACTCGACGGGCCTGGTGCGCCACCTCGGCGATCGCTACACCGGGTTGCTGGCCGAGGTCCGCCGGCTGCTTGATAGCGCCATTCGCCAGTCGGGGGGCCGCGAGGTCGACGCCCGCGCCGACGAGCTGTTCGCGGTCTTCAAACAGGCGCCGGCGGCCCTGGCCGCCGCGGTTGCCATTCAGCGCAAGGTTCTTACCAGAGCCTGGCCGGACAACATTCGGGTCAGGGTCCGGGTCGGCCTGCATACGGGACGTCCCACCCTGACCGACAACGGATACGTGGGCCTCGCCGTGCACACCGCGGCTCGGGTCTGCTACGCGGCACATGGCGGCCAGATCGTGCTCTCGCGGGCGGCACGCGACGCGATTGGCGGCTCTGCGCCGGCCGGCACCGGCTTCCGAGATCTCGGCCTTCATGTCCTCCAGGGGTTGCCAGGGCCCGAGGCGCTCTTCCAGGCGGAGGCTGTGGGCCTGCCGACCCACTTCCCCCGGCTAAGGACACCCGCAGCCTCGGGACCAGGCGCGCCCTAGGTCGCATCGCCCGCTTCCCGCCCGAGTACCTGTGTTCGTCGACCAGGTCCTATCAGGTTTCGCTCCGCAACTGACGTTGGGGTAGAGCGGGCCGCTCATCCTGCGGCTGGCGAAGGTCACGCGGCTTCTCCCGCCCTCTGCGCGTTGGAGCTCGGCCAGCCGGCTGCTTGGGTTCTTCGAGCGCTCTGATTCTTGGAATCGGTCGCGCAACCGAGCGCCGGGTCGTCAGTCGCAAATCCTTGCCGTGATGGGCGAACGTCAACGGCTTGCCCTGGACCAGGGTGTATGTGACGCGGCTGCGGTTGATGGTCACCTTGAGCAGGCGATCGAGGAAGGTCATCCGGAAAGTCAGGCGCTGA
>JBGQGS010000137.1:0-6288 GCA_041497555.1 Candidatus Dormibacteraceae bacterium
GCCGGCAGGGGTTCGACCTTGATCTCTAAGCGTCTTCTCTTCTTTGACATTTACCTTCCATCAACCCGGAACTGGGGTTATTCAGACGTCGAGCTGCGACACGTCCAGGTTCTTCAGGCCATCCGGTGGTTCGACGCCTGCGTTGTGAAGGCGCTTGAGCAGCGCCAGGATGTGGCGGACGCCGGCGAGATTGACGTGATGCTCGCGAGTGAGCGTCTGGATGGCCTGCAGCTTCATCACGTCGCGCCGCGAGTAACGCCGGCGATTGGTCACCGTCCGCTTGGGTTGGATCATGCCCAGGTGCTCGTACATCATCAAAGTCCGCGGATGGACCTCCAGGATCTCGGAAGCCACGCTCAACGTGAAAATCGGCTTGTCGAGATCGATGCCGCCGGCTTGTGAGGCCGCGACCGTAGCCGCGACTGGTTCCCGCTGCCTGAGCTTCATTTCTTTCTTGGTGGGGCGGATTATATGGTTTAAGCGACTGTTGGCCTAACTTTGGGTGACAGAGGCAGTTGCAGATTCGGTGCAATTCTGAATCCGTTTAATCAGGGCGGCAAAGTGTTTTTGTTAAGCATTACCGGCAAAATGCCGAAACTCCACCCCTCCATATAGTTACGCGGTGCCCGGATTGCTCGGTCTCCTGCTGGTCAGCGTTTCCGTCGGCCTCAGCAACTTTGCCGGCGCGATCGGGATCGGCCTGAGCGGGATCGACGCGCGGACCAGGATCCGGGTCGGTGTTGCCTTCGGCTTCTTCGAGGCCCTCATGCCGCTGATCGGCCTGATCCTCGGAGAGGCGGTCGCCGGCTACATCGGGCACCACCTGACGGGGTATGTCGCCGGTGGCATCCTGATTCTCACGGGCGCCTACACGATCTGGCAGGGACGCCAGGTCGAGCGCGAGGAGAACGCACCGCCGAGCCTCCAGACTCATCGCCTGATCATCACCGCCCTCGCGCTGAGCATCGACAACCTGGCCGTCGGCTTCGCGCTCGCCGTCTACCACATCCCGATTGTCATCGCGGCGGTCACGATGGGCGCCGTCAGCGTGGCCATGTCCTTGGTCGGGCTCGAGCTCGGCCACCGACTCGGAAGGCGCGTCGAGGAGTGGAGCGACGAGATTGGCGGTGCGGTGCTGATCCTGGTCGGCATCGCCATCGCAACGGGCCTGCTCGGCTAGCGGGGCCTCCACATAGGATTACGACGTGACTGAGATTCCGACACTCGAGCAGGTGGTGCTCTCCATCGACGGACACGTGGCCCGCGTCACGCTCAACCGGCCCGACCAGCGCAACCCGCTTTCCGGCGCCATGCTGCGCGACCTGGCGGCAGCGTTTCGCTGGTGCCGGCAAGAGCCCGAGGCGCGCGTGATCGTATTGACCGGCGCCGGCGACAGGGCTTTTTGCGCCGGGGCGGACCTCTCCAGCTTCGATGGGGAGATGACCGACCTGGAGCGTCACGGAAGCCGCGAGCTTTTCGTCGAGCTGTTCGCGTTGATGGCGAGCCTCGGGAAGCCCATCGTCGGTCGGATCAACGGCCATGCGTTGGCCGGCGGCCTCGGGCTTGCCTGCTCGTGCGACCTGCTGGTCTCGACCGACACGGCAACCTTCGGCACGCCGGAGATCAACGTCGGGATCTGGCCGATGATGATCCAGGCGATCCTCTCGCGCAACCTTCCGCGCAAGGTCCTGCTGGAGATGGAGATGCTCGGCGACCGCTGGACCGCGACGCAGATGCAGGCGTTCGGCCTGGTCAACCGCGTGGTTCCACACGACCAGCTCGACGCGGCCGTCAAAGAGATCACTGACAAGCTCGCCAAGAAGTCGCCCCTGGCCATGCGGCTCGGGCGCGATTCGTTCTACCGTCAGCAGGATATGGAGTTCCACGCCGCCCTCGCCTACCTGCACAGCCAGTTCACGTTGATCACGCTGACTGAAGATTCGAAGGAAGGCATCAAGGCCTTTTTCGAGAAGCGCGAGCCGGACTTCAAGGGGCGGTGACGGTCACCGTCGCCGTCCCCGCAGGCCGATAGCGCGTGAGCAATCCGCGCCACCGCGAGCTCCGCCAGCGGGCGCTGAAGGGTGGCACTCGCTACCTGCCGAAGCTCCGCGAGCAGCACAAGCTCACTGCGCGCGAGCGGCTGGACCTGCTTCTGGATGCCGGCTCATTTGTCGAGGACGGCCTCTTCGCCAACGTCCTCGCCGAAGAGCTGCCGGCGGACGGGGTGGTGACCGGGCTCGGCACCATCGAGGGCCGGCAGGTTGCCGTGATGGCGAACGACCCGACGGTCAAGGCGGGCAGCTGGGGTGCTCGCACCGTGGAGAAGATCGTGCGCATCCAGGAAACAGCCTCGCGAATCCGCGTGCCTCTCTTCTATCTGGTCGACTCCGCCGGCGCGCGCATCACCGACCAGATCGACATGTTTCCCGGCCGGCGTCACGCCGGACGCATTTTCTTCAACGAGGTCCAGCTGTCCGGGCTGGTGCCGCAGATCTGCCTGCTGTTCGGGCCTTCGGCGGCCGGTGGCGCTTACATACCGGCTTTCTGCGACATCGTCGTCATGGTCGAGGGCAATGCGTCGATGTACCTCGGGTCGCCGCGCATGGTCGAGGTCGTCGTCGGAGAGAAGGTGAGCCTCGAGGAGCTCGGCGGCGCCCGCATGCATTGCACCGTGAGCGGCTGCGGTGACGCCCTCGTCGCCGATGACAAGGAGGCGATCGAGTTCGCACACGCCTACTTCGGTTACATGCCGCAGAGGTCGGGAGAAAAGCCGTCCGCCACCGCCGCAAGGCCGGCGCGAACTGCTTCGAAGCCGATCGGAGAATTGATCCCCGACGAGGCGAACCACGGCTACGACATGCGCCAACTGATCGAAGCCATCATCGATGAAGGCAGCTGGCTCGAGATCAAGAAGCTGTTCGCGAAGGAGCTGCTGACCGGCTTCGCCCGACTGGACGGGCAGGCCGTAGGCATCCTCGCCAACCAGCCGATGCAGAAGGGTGGGGTGCTCTTCAGCGACTCGGCCGACAAGGCGTCGCGCTTCATCTGGCTGTGCGATGCATTCGAGATCCCCTTGCTATTCCTCGCCGATGTGCCCGGCTTCATGATCGGCACCGACGTCGAGCGGCGCGGCATCATCCGCCACGGCGCGAAGATGATCAGCGCGGTCTCCGAGGCGACCGTGCCGAAGATCTGCGTCATCGTCCGCAAGGCATACGGAGCAGGTCTCTACGCAATGGCCGGCCCGGCTTTCGACTCCGATTGCGTGATCGCCCTGCCGTCGGCTCAGATCGCGGTCATGGGTCCGGAACCGGCGGTCAACGCCGTCTTCTTCAACAAGCTCGCAGAGCTGCCCGAGGAAGAGAGAGCCGCGCGCCGCAAGCAGCTCGAAGACGAGTACCGCGAGGACGTCGATCTCTACAAGCTTGCCGCCAACCTCATCGTCGACGACGTGGTGGAGCCCGATCGGCTGCGCGATGCGCTGGTCGCGCGCTTCAAGGCCTACTCGACGCGGGTCTCATCGCGCCCGGACCGCAAACACGGAGTCCCGCCGGTCTGAAGAGTCAAACTCGGTGGAAAGGCACCACGTAGTGCACGACGATCGCGTAGAACGTCACGCTTGCGGTGATCACGGCCAGGTGGAACAGCTCGTGGTAGCCGAAGACGCGCGGCCACAGGCGCGGCCACTTGAAGGCGTACGCGGCGGCCCCTAGCGAGTACTGGAGACCACCAAGCGCCATCAGCAGCGCCGCCACCCATCCGAGGGCCGCGGTCAGCGGCAACAAGGCGATCACCGCCACCCAGCCCATCGCCAGGTAAAGCGACGCGAGCAGCTGCCGCGGAATGCGCAGGAAAGGCGCGGCGCCCGCGACGCCGGCCGCGGCGCAGATCCAGACGGCAGCCAGGACGCCTATGCGCCACCAACCATCCAGCACGTTGAAGACAAGCGGCGTGTAGGTCGCCGCAATGAAAACAAAAATGGTGGCGTGGTCGGCGCGACGCAACCAGTCCTTCACCGCCGGCGGCCAGTTGAAGACGTGATACGTGGCGCTCACCCCGAACAGCAGCACGAGCCCCGTTCCATAGATGGTCATCGACACGAGCTTCGCGGTGTCGTGGCGCGTGATGACGATGAGGGCGGCGAGCCCAGCGATCGCAACGAGCGCCGCCGCCGCGTGTGACCATCCACGCAGGAGCGGTTTGGCAAGCAGCGCGTCGCCCGGCTTCATGACACGCGAAATCGTACGGCGGTCAAGAGAGGCGCGCCGCTACGAGTCCGACCGACAGCGCGACGATTCCCCACGATGAAGCCGCGAGCGCGCGCTCGAGAGGGCGCAGCAAAGTCGGCCTGTCGAGTGCAACTTGCGAACCGTCGCTCAAGGTCAGCGCGCCAGTCACCGACAGGCTCCGTCGCCGAAGCAGCCGGGCCGGGGTGCTCAGCATCCGCTGCGCATAGGAGAGCGCGTAACCCGCTCCCGCGGCCGCCAGAGCCGCGACTGAGAGCCGGCCGGACTGCGCGAAGTAGGCGGTGAGCACGGGGAACGCGCCCCAAGAGAGCGCAAACCAGAAGTCTCCGTGCACGCGTCCGCGCAACATTTCGAGGTTGTACGCGAACACGAAGAAGACGCCCAGGGCGATGAAGGGGAGCAGCCACGGGCCCACCACCGAAACACCCGCGATCCCAAGGCCCACCGCGCCCAGAAGACCGGTTACGGCGGCCGTCCACAGGATGCCGGCTGGGATCTCGGTCTGCAGCGGACGGCCCCTGAGCTCGTCCAGCGCATGCGCCGCGATGCCGACCGCGAGAAAGAATGCCAGCAGCGTGGCGACCAGCCGGACGACGCTCAGAGTCGGGGCCAGGCTTGCACCGATCAACACGTAGGAGAGATGCCATGCCGTGTAAGGCGGATGGAGCAGGGCCCAGACGTCCCTCCGCCACCCGGTCGCGTGCGCGGCGTAGTAAGCAGGCGCTAGCGCTTCAGGCACCGGCTTTGGTTGCCCACATCACGAGCCCTCCCCCCAGGCTCATGACCCGGTATCCCACGTCCACCATCCCGGCCGCCTTCCACGCACCGACGGTTCGGGCCAGCGGCCAGCGCGCGTAGTGGCTCTCGATGTTCGGGCCGAGAAACCGACCGACGTCCCACCACGCCCTCCCGCCGAGAAGCAGGCCGGCGGCAGGCAGCAGCAAGCGCGTATACGACCGCCACGCGGCACGCCAGAGGACGTTTGGCGGGAGGTAGAAGTCGAGACTCGCCATGTGACCGCCGGGCCGGATCATCCGGGCGAGCTCCGCGAGGGTCGCGGCGGGGTCGCCGACGTAGCGCAACAGGTAGGTGAAGCTGACGGCTTCGAAGGACTCCGACGGATATGGAAGGGCTTCCGCGCGAGCCGGCTCGAGCTTGATCCGGCCGGCCAGGTCCGCCCTTTGCACCCGTTCGCGACCGCGCTCGAGCATCGCGTCGCTGATGTCCACACCGGTGATAAGCGCCTCAGTCTCAGCGGCCAGGGCGATCGCCACACCACCGGTCCCGGTGGCGACGTCCAGCACGGTGTGCGGGTGTTGTGAAGCAAGGTGTCCGACGAGCTCGCGACGCCATCGCTTGTTCTGCCCGAAAGACAGGACCTCGGCCAACAGGTCGTAGCGCTCGGGTAGACCCTTGAACAGCTCGACGGCGAACGCGTTGTCACTCACCCGGTCTCAGCCTACGGTGGTCGGACCAAGGTCGCAAACTTGCGACACGGTGGCGAGCGATCCGGATGACGACGCGAGGCGCTTCCAAGCCTGGCAGGTGGACGCTCTCGGTAACCATCCGGCGGGCACCGAACTGCATTCTTTCGGCCCCTTCCGGGCCGTGGTTCCACCCGCGAATCAGCCCGGCGGGTGGGTGACGATCGTCGACGGCGATGTGACCGAGCAAGAGACGAAGGAGGGCGTCGACGGCCTGCGTTCGATCTTCAATCGGCGCAATTCCCCGCTCGAGATCGAGTACAACGAGGAGCTCTTCCCACAGGTGGGAAGCTGGTTGGAGGCCGCCGGCTTCACCCTCGCGGAGCGCAACCCATTGATGGCCTGCCGGCCGGACCGTTTCAATCCCTTCGCATCGGCTGACGTGATCCTGCAGCGCCTGACCCCCGAGTCGAATGCTGCAGACATGCAGGCGTTCCAGACGATTCGCTGGACGGACGGCGGGGACGAGGACCGAGCGGTTCCGTCTGTCGAACAGCTGCGGGCCGAGGTTGCGGTCGCGAGCAGCGTCTACCTGCTCGCTTGGCTCGACGGCGAGC
>JBGQGS010000138.1:0-6228 GCA_041497555.1 Candidatus Dormibacteraceae bacterium
CCGGCCACGCTCGCCTGCACGAACTTCCCGTTCCTGTTCGCAAGGAATGCCTGCTGCATGCCGGTCTGGACCACATAGGCCAGCTCGACGTAGCCGATCGCACCATCGGTCTGCTTGATGGCTTGCGCCACGCCGTCGTTGCCCTTTCCGCCGATCCCGGCCGGCCACTGCACGGATTTCGCGACACCGACCGTCGACTTCCACTCGTCGGAAACCTTCCCCAGGTAGTCGGTGAAGTGGTACGTGGTGCCGCTGCCGTCAGACCGGTGCACCACCGTGATGCTGGTGTTGGGGAGACTGACGCCGGAATTCAATGCGGCGAGGGCGGGATCGTTCCATTTCCTGATGTGGCCCAGGTAGATCCCGGCCAGGGCCGCGCCGTCCAGCTGGAGCTTGCTCACGGCGGAAACGTTGTAGGCGACGGCGACGACACCCAGGGTCGTGGGAATCTGCACCAGCGAGTCCGGACCACCGGCGGCCGTGATGTCCGCCGCCTGCATGGGTACGTCGCTCGCTCCGAAGTCCACCGTTCCTTTCGTGAACTGCTGGATGCCGGCGCCCGACCCGACCGCCTGGTAGTTGACGATCACCTGCGGGTAGGTCTGGGTGTAGATGTAGAACGCCTTCGTGTAGAAGGGCTCCGGGAACGTCGCGCCTGCGCCTGTCAGCGAGCCTCTGCCAACGTCGACTGACGGCGCTGACGTGCTTCCTCCGCATGCTGTAGCGAGAACTCCGAAAGCGACGAGCGACACCAGCGCCCGTCCTGCCAGCTTCAGTTTCATCGCGCCCTCCGCTTGATATCTGTATTGCGAGTCCGCAAGACAAGGTATCCGGCGTCGGTTATCCCGCGGTTAATCGCGGCTTAAGCGTGGGTGCGCCGCTGCGCTCCTATACTCGCGCCCGTGATCTGGGACCGCTGGCGGAGGAGCGTGCGGTCCGACGTCGACGTGCAGCCGCTCAAGCCCTTCGAGGACCTCATCGAGGAGGCGCCCGTCATGGCCCTGCTGCTGGATCGCGAACAGCGAGTCGTCGCCGCCAACGAAGCTGCTCGGCGCTACTTCGACATCGACCCCGCGCGGCTGCCGGCGAGCCTCGTCGAGGTGACCCTCGAAGGCAACCTCGTCGATGTGCTTCGAGCCGGCACTCCGGAAGGTGAAACACAACTCGTCCACCGCCGGCGCGCGGTGCGCTCCAAGCTCGTTCCGGGACCTCGGACGGGGGAGACCCTGATGTTCCTCGTCGATGTGACCGAGCTGCGACTGCTCGAGCGGGTGCGGCAGGAGTTCGTGGCCAACCTGGTGCACGAGCTCAAGACGCCGATCACGTCCTTGCGACTGACCGCCGAGAGCCTTCTGGGCGATCCGGCGCCCAAGGACCGCGCGCGTTTTGCCGCGCGTCTGGTCAAGGAGGCGGACCTCATGAGCAGGATCGTTGACAACCTCCGCCAACTGGCCGAGTTGGAGTCCGGCACGCTGATGATCGACACCAGCTCGTTCAACCTCGGGGAACTCTTCCTGGAGCTGCGTCAGCGCCTGGACCCCGCCCGCCCGGTCAAGGTCGATGTGCCCGAACGCCTCGTCATTGCGACCGACCGGCCCAAGCTCGCGCAGGCGCTGGGCAATCTCATCGACAACGCGGCCAAGTTTTCGCCGCCTGAATCCGTCATCGACATCCGTGCCGAGGTGGCGTCGCAAGGCGTGCGCATCAGCGTCCGCGACAGCGGCCCGGGCATCTCCCCGGAACACTGGAATCGCGTCTTCGAACGCTTCTACAAGGTGGATCGGGCGCGGCCTCGCGAGGCGGGTGGCTTCGGTCTGGGACTCGCAATCTCCAAGCACCTGGTCCAATCGATCGGAGGGAGAATCTGGACTGAGGCCGCCGATGAAGGTGGTCAGGTTTTCTTGATTGCCCTGCCAACCGAGGCCTTAACCAACACATAAGGTCCGCTTAACCTTCTGGACCTACCGTCGGGACGGGTGGCGGACGCACGCGTATACAGGCAACCTATGGTGCAGGTGTTGAAGCCTGAGCTGAGCGCGGTGGAGGGGTTTGGCCAGTCCAAGCTGCAGGTCGACCACCTGTCCTTCTACTACGGCAAGCTCCAGGCGCTGAGGGACGTCCATTTCGAGATCGCGGAGCGGCGGATCACAGCGATCATCGGCCCGTCCGGTTGTGGCAAGAGCACGCTGCTGCGTGTCTTCAACCGCATGTACGACCTGGTGCCCGGGGCGCGTGCCGAAGGGAGGGTGATGTGCGATGGCGAGGACATCATCACCACGAACCGGCTGCTCGAGCTTCGCCAGAAGATCGGCATGGTGTTTCAGCGTCCCAGCCCGTTTCCGATGTCAGTCCAGGACAATGTCGCATTCGCTCCCCGGCTTCTGGGTTGGAGTGGAGCCCGCGTGAAGGACGCTGTGCTGAGGAGCCTGGAGTCTGCCGCCCTGTGGGATGAGGTGAAGGACCGTCTCGACGCTCCGGCGTCCTCGCTGTCGGGCGGCCAGCTCCAGCGCCTGTCGATCGCTCGCTGCCTGGCGGTCAACCCTTCGGTGATCCTGATGGATGAGCCGTGCTCAGCCCTCGATCCCATCGCCACGTTGAAGATCGAAGATCTCATGGTGCAGCTGGCGCGCAACTACACGATCGTGATCGTCACCCACAACATGCAGCAAGCAGCACGCGTGTCCGACTTCACCGCCTTCATGCTGATGAATCCGGCTGCTCTGTTTGGCGAGCTCGTTGAGTTCGCGCCCACCGCCGAGCTCTTCAACCAGCCGCGCGACCGGCGCACCGAGGACTACATCACCGGGCGGTTCGGTTAGCCGTGCCGCGGCTCACGCTCGAGAAGGAGCTCGCGACCCTGCGCGAGCTGGTGGCCCGCATGGGCACCCTGGTCGAGTCACAGATCGAATCCGCGCTCGACGCGCTTCGACGCCGCGATCCTGAAGCCGCAGATAAGGTGCGAAGGGACGACCAGAACCTGAACGAATTGTTCCGCCAGGTCAGAGAGCAGGTGTTCATGGTCGTCTCCACGCAGCAGCCCGTGGCTCGCGACCTACGCGACTTGATGGGTGTCCAGTACATCGCCAGCGAGCTCGAGAGGATGGGCGACTACGCGGTCCGCATAGCGCGCATGACCGGCACGCTGTGCGGGCTTCCGGACAGACCGTTGCGCGCGGAATTCGGGCTCATGGGCGAGCTCGCGATCCGACAGGTGCACGACATCCTCGAGGACGTGATCCACCGAAATGTTCACCATGCCCGCGAAGTCGCATCGCGCGACAACGAGATCGACCGGCTGTACCACCGAACCTTCGAGGAACTGGTCGCGGAGATTGGAAAGGGCACCGATCCCGACGGTGCCCTTCGCTCCGTGACTCTGCTGCTCGTCGCTCACAACCTTGAGCGCATCGCGGACCGCGTCACCAACGTGGCGGAGGACATCGTCTTCCTCGAGACCGGGCAGGTCGTGGAGCTCGGATGAGCCACGCACGCACGGTCCCCGGCCGCGTGCTCGTGGTCGAGGACGATGAGGGTATCCGCGAGATGCTCAAGTACAACCTGGTGAGCGCCGGCTTCGCGGTCCAGGAGGCGAGTGATGGCGCGGCGGGCCTGCGCACCGCTCGGACGTCGAAACCAGACCTGATCCTGCTGGACCTGATGCTGCCCGGCATGAGTGGGCTTGATTTCTGTCGCGCTCTTCGCAAGACGAGCCGGGTGCCGATCATCATGCTCACGGCCAAGGACGCGGAGGTCGACAAGATCGTCGGCCTGGAGTTGGGCGCGGACGACTACATCACGAAGCCCTTCTCGGTCCGTGAGGTCCTGGCTCGCGTCAACTCGGTCCTCCGGCGTGCCCAGCCGGACCCGAGCGAGCCGCGAGCGATCCCCGAGCAGGATTCGATCGGCGACTTCACCCTCGATCGCGCGGCGCGACGCGTGCTGCTTGCGGGTAGCGAGGTAAAGCTCGCCGCGCGCGAGTTCGATCTGCTGTCCTACCTGCTTGCCAATCCGGGCCGCGTGCAGACGCGAGATGGGTTGCTCGAGCACGTCTGGGGAGCGGACTTCGGCGGTGATCGCAAGACGGTCGACGTCCACATCCGGTGGCTGCGCGAGAAACTCGCCGGGAATGTGGCCTTCGAGATCGTGACTGTGCGTGGAATCGGTTACCGCCTCGACCGCATGGAGCGCGGTTGACCGAAGCGCTCCGGCTGCCCGCGCGCGTGCGTCGTGCTCCCGAGAGATTCCGCCTGCTCACTGCGGCGGTCAGCGTTGCCGCCCCCGCGGTGCTGGTCGGGATCGTCATCGTCCTCTACCAGGAAGCGGCGCCGGCGATCGGCCGTTTTGGCGTCGGCTTCCTGGTCACAACCAACTGGAACCCGGTGACCCTCGATTTTGGCGCGTTGCCCTTCATCTACGGGACGGTGGTGACGAGCGCAATCGCGATCGCCATCGCGCTGCCGGTTGGAGTGGCTGTCGCCATGGTCCTGACCGAACAGGGCGCCAAGGGCCTGCGCGGCGCGGTCGGCACCGGCATCGAGCTGCTGGCCGCCATCCCTAGCGTCGTGTACGGAATCTGGGCCCTGTACGTTCTGGCGCCCTTCGTTTTCAGTCACGTCGAGGTGCCGTTGAGCAGCCGCTTCGGCTTCATCGGCTTTTTTTCCGGGCCGCCTCGCCAGACGAGCTTGTTCACGGCTTCGCTGGTGCTCGCCGTGATGATCCTGCCCACGCTTTCGGCGGTCTCGCGTGACGTCATCCGCGCGGTGCCGAAAGGACTCCGCGAATCCTCAGTCGCCCTCGGGGCCACCTGGTGGGAAACGAACTGGAAGGTCATCCTGCCCGCGGCGCGCGCCGGCATCTTCGGCGCGGCGGTCCTGGCGCTGGGTCGCGCGCTGGGCGAAACGATCGCTGTGACCATGGTGATCGGCAACCGCCCCGAGATCCCAGCCTCGATCTTCTCGCCGGCCTACACGCTCGCCAGCGTGATCGCCAACGAGTTCACAGAAGCGACCGGACAGATCTACCCGGCCGCACTGGTGGAGCTAGGGCTCGTCCTGATCCTCGTCGCGTTCACCGTCAACATGGTCGCCTTGCTGCTGGTCCGCCGCACCGCGGCAACCTCCGCATGAGCCGCGCTCGCAATCACTGGCGCGGGCTCAAGAACACCCTTGCCCTCAGCGCTGTCTACGCGCTGACGGGGCTCGCGCTCGTTCCGCTCGCATTGGTCCTCGGGTATACAGTCGTCAAGGGCCTCCCAGCGGCCACCCATCCCGAGTTCTACCTCAACGTAGAACGACCTGTCGGGATCCCCGGCGCCGGAATCGCTCACGCGATCGCCGGAACAGGAATCATGGTCGGGCTCGCGTCGCTGCTCGCGATCCCTGTGGGCGTCGTGAGCGGGGTTCACCTGGTTGAGTACGCCGCGGGTCGGTGGGCGAGCTGGGTGCGCCTCGCGGCCGACGTGTTGGTCGGCGCACCGTCGATCGCGATCGGCCTTTTCGCGTATGTCCTGTTCGTGGCGCCTCAGCACCACTTCTCGGGCCTCTCGGGTGCGATCGCGCTCGCCGTGCTGATGCTTCCCGTGGTCATCCGTACCACCGAGGGCGCGGTGGCGCTCATTCCCGAGAGCTTGCGCGAATCGGGACTGGCCTTGGGACTACCAAGATGGCGGGTTGCCTTGCAGCTGGTTCTCCCTGCGGCAGCGCCCGGCGTCATCACCGGCGCCCTGCTCGCGATGGCGCGCGCGGCCGGCGAGACGGCGCCGCTCCTTTTCACCGGTTTCGGCAACCGCTCCTGGAACCTGGATCCGGCCCAACCGATGTCCGCGCTGCCTCTAATCGTCTTCCACGATGCGCTGACGCCCTATCCGGCTTTGCAGCAGCAGGCGTGGGGCGCGGCGCTCGTGCTCGTCGTCCTGGTCCTCGTCATCAACCTCGCCAGCCGCTGGGTCCTGCGGCGCCAGATCCGCCTGGCCGGCCAGCTCTAGAGAGGCTTGCGGCCGGGGACGCCGGGCCGGCGCGGGTAGGCGGGTGGCGTGGACCGGACCTTGTCGACGATGACCACCGTCCCAGCGGTTCGGGCCTTTGACGGCGCCGCCATGACCGCTTTCAGCGCTCCGCCCATGGCTTCCATGGCATGGCCGGCCCCCTCGATGCTTTCGGTCTCCGTCTTCTGGGCCAGCAGGCGCCCGCCGACCCTGACCAGCGGAAGGCACAGCTCGACCAGCACCCG
>JBGQGS010000139.1:0-6199 GCA_041497555.1 Candidatus Dormibacteraceae bacterium
AGCGTGGTCGTCTTGCCGGCCCCGTTCGGCCCGAGGAAGCCGTACACCTCACCCCGATATACGTTGAGATCGAGGGTGTCGACCGCCACGATGCCGGTGCTGTAGCGCTTCGTCAACCCATGGGTTTCGACGACCTTCTGCCCGCCCATACCTGCGGATAGCGGACGGCGGATCGGAGCGTCCAACGCAAAGATGGGCTTGTCAAGCACAGCGCCCGTCATCTTATTTGGTCCTGATGCTCAGCCAATCCTCGTCACAAAGGGTCGCATTACACCATTGGAATGGTTGCCGCGAAGCCGGATCTTTCCGGGTAGCCAGGCTACCGAAAAAAGACGAGTGGGCACGACGCCCACATCCGTGTAATGTTAGCCGTGGCCCCGAGGGACACGTTCACCGGAGTCGGAGTTGGTCGCAAGACCGGTTCCGAAGCCGGAGAGGCGATCCGTTGGGGTCACTTGTTTTCAGGCCGTCGGTCGCGGACCGGCCATCACATCGGCCAACCGTCGGGCCACGCGCGAAACCTCAGAGGTTGCCGACGATGGGGTTGCTGTAGCCTCTCGCGACTTCTCAGATGTGCGTACCCGCTTCGGGCGCCATCTGATATACCAAGCACGGAATCCAGGCACCGATGGACAATCCGGGTCCGGCAGAACAGGACGTAGGCGAACCGCTCCCCGGCGAGCGACGAACCCGCCTGAGCGGCGCGTGGACGGCCATCGTCATCGGTCTTGTCGGTTTGGTCGTGATCCTCGTCTTCATCCTGCAGAATCAGCAGCGCGTCGAGGTCACATTCCTTGTCTTCAAGGGCCACCTCCCGCTGGCGGTGGCGCTGCTGTTTGCCATGATTCTCGGAGCGGTCATCGTCGTCGCATTTGGTGCGGCTCGCATCCTTCAGCTTCGAATGGTGGCCGGGCGAGCGCGGCGAAAGGGACCAAGCTCCACTCCGCCGGCCGATTGACAGGGCCCGTCAGGGCGTTCAGATGACAGCAGCCAAGAATCCCTCGCGGCGAAGCGTGGCCAAGCCCGCCGTCAAGCCGAAAAGCACCAAGCCAAAAGTCACCAAGCCAAAGGCCGACGAGACTGTCGTCGAGGCCGGTCCGGTGGCCGTCCACGTGGATGCCGGCCAGGTCGCCGTGGTGGTCGCGCCTCCCGCTCGCGCGGGGATCGACCGGCGCCTCTTCAGGGTGATCAACGATCTGCCCCACTCGACGACCAGCGACCGCTACGTCAGCGTCCTCTCGGACCTCGGTGAGGGTCTCGGGTGGGTGGCGGGAGGGGCGGCGCTCGCCATCCTTGGCGGCTCCAAGGGCCGGCGGGCCGGGATGGCCACTGCAATCGCATCACTGGCGGCGACCTATGTCGTCCAGCAGCGGGTCAAACCGCTGTTTCGTCGCGTGCGACCCTTTGTCAACCGCGAAGCGCGCGTGGTCGGAATCCGGCCGGCCGACCATTCGTTCCCATCCGGCCATTCCGCTTCATCCTTCGCTGCCGCCACGGCACTCGCCTTCTTCTATCCGAGGGCGGCGCCCCTGGCATACACGCTGGCCACGGGGGTCGCCGTGTCCAGGGTCCACCTCGGCGTTCACTTTCCCAGCGACACAGCGGTCGGCGGAGGGATCGGCATCGGGATCGGCACGCTCAGCGCCTTGCTCTTCAAGAAGCGAGGCTGACGCGGGGCGGGTCGGCCTGGTTGTCCTTGGGCGTGAGCGCCCGGTCTGAGATCCACCGCACCGACACCACGAAGCTCAGCCAGGCGATGGCGATGAGCGCGCCCGCCAGCACATCGCTCGGCCAGTGCGCCCCGACGTAGATCCTGTCCAGCCCCACCGCCAGAACAATCCCCGCTCCGACTGCCCAACCGATCGGTCTTGCCCACCGCGGCAGATACCTGTGGCCGATGCACAACATCAACACCGCGGCGCTGATCGTGATGAAGATGAGGTGCCCGCTCGGAAAGCTGGTCGAACCTGGATGCTCGGTTACACGAAGGATCTGGCCGGCTGTCGGCCGAGGTCTGTTGACCAGGTTGACGATGGCGAGGTACGACAGGCCGCCGGCAAGTGCGGCGACTGCCAGCTTCCAGGCACGACGATTCAACAGGAGCACGAGGAGGATGACGACTATTTGCATGGGGATTCCACCCGGTCCGCCGAGCCACGTGAAGAAGGGGAACGTCAGCGTGAGTGGGCCCCAGTTGGTCGCCTGTACGTCGTCCTGGAGCGTCGCGTCCAACGAAAGGTACGGATTCATGACGACGACCGCGGTGATGACTCCGACCGCCACCGCGGCCGCGATCGCGACGGCGAGCAGGGGGCGCCGGATCAAGCGGTCGGGCGGGCGCGGCCCTTAAACCATCGGAAACTTGGGGACGGCAGCCAGCGCTCGGGCAGCCAGAGCACGAAGGCCGACCACCCGATGCCAAGAAGGACGCCGCCGAGGACGTCACTCGGCCAGTGGTCGCCCACCCAGACCCTGGCGATGCACGTGAGCACGATCACCGTGCCGGCGAGGATCCAGAGGACCGGCCGGTAGGTAGGACTGATCTTGGGGGCGATGGACACGGCGATCATGAAGCTCATCCACGTGAAGAACACCGCATGCCCGCTCGGGTAGCTGAAACCGGTCGTCGGCGACAGGATGTGGACGAGATCTGCGGGTGGCCGCTGCCGCGAGATGATGAGCTTGATGATGTTGTCGAGCAGGCTGGAGATGCTGCCGATCAGCATCAGCCACCCAGCGCGGCGCTCGACGACGAAGAGCGCAACCACCACAACGACGCCGAGCAGGACCTGCCAGATGCCGGCCGTCAAGTTGATCAGCCCGAACAGATAGACAACGGGGCCCCAATTCAGCTGCTGAGTGAACCTGGCCATCGGGACGTCGAACGGAAGCGCATCGTTCGCCACGACCAGGTAGGTGTCGATCGCGAAAAGGACGAAGACGACCAGGGCAGTGGGACCGAGCCAGCGCCTGGCGGTCGGCCCGGGTCGCCCGGCGAGGACCTCGGCCGCAGCCTGCTTGGGTTCGGCGAGAGGCGCCACGGCAGCGGTGGATTGGGCGCTCATCGGGGGAGGATCACCTGCAGCGCGCTCAACTCGGCGGTGATGGTGGCCGGCGTTCGGCCGAGCTGGGCGTTGTCGGCGTAAATCCGCACGTTCGGTTTGGTGGTCACCTTCAGCTTGCGGAACTTGAACACCTGGCCCAGGCCTCCTTCTTTGTGCTTGGAAAGCACGGCGCGGGCGAGCACCCGCTTCACGATGTCCGTGCGACTTGCGCCGGCATGCACCGACAGCTCCAGGTACGGATCCTCGGGTGTCTTGTCGCTCACGGGCATCTGCGAGCCGATCGACGTGGTGTTGGTGAAAACGAGGGACATGCAAGAGCCGCTACCCCTGATGTCGCCGGTCAGCTCGTAGGTGAACGGTTTCGCTTCCATCACGTGTTTCAGGTCTTCGGCGAAGGCTCCGAATGCTCGGTCCTTGGCAGATTCGCCGGCGGCGATGGTTTCGCCGAAGAGGCCGATGGCGGCCGCCTCCAGGAAGACCTTCCCGTTCAAACGGCCCAGCGTGATCGGATGGGGTTTTCCGCTCTTGATCACGCGAATGGCCGCATCAGCGGTCATGGGCAGGTGCAGCGACTTCGCGAAGTTGTTGAAGGTGCCCATCGAGAGGATGCCGACGGGGTGCTTGGTGTCGGCGAGCTTCCGGACCACCCAGCCGATGGTGCCGTCACCGCCTGCCACGATCACCGTGGCTGTCGGAGAGATCAGCTTCTCCAGGTCCATCTTGGGGTCGAATTCGACGACCAGGCTGGTGGCGAAGGCTTTGCGCAGCTTGGCCTCGATCGCAGGCGTCATCGAGCCTGCCTTGGAGCTCATGATGAGCAGGCTGGTTGCCCGCTTGGCCCTGGTCGCGCGCTTGGCGCTGGTCCTCGCTGGGAGCGTGGCTGTGGTCATGCGGCCTCACCGCCTTCCTGTCCGACGATTCCGAGCATTGTGCGCTGCATGAGCTTCTGGGTGTTGACTCCCGGCCCGGAGGCAACCTTGCTCCAGGTCCCGTCCCCGGCGAGCTCCCACGCGAGCGTGTCGTCGGACAGCTCGAGCTCAAGGAACTGGTCGATCTCCCTGTTGAGGTCCGGGTCGGCCACGGGGACCACGGCCTCCACCCGCCGGTCGAGGTTGCGGGGCATCAAATCGGAGGAACCGATCAGAACGTGACGGTTGGCTGCATTCCCAAAGCGAAAGATCCGTGAGTGCTCGAGATAATGACCGACCAGGGAACGCACCCGGATTCCATCCGACAGTCCGGGTACGCCCGGCTTGAGACAGCAGATGCCGCGCACGATGAGGTCGATTCGGGCACCGGCCTGTGAAGCTCGATACAGGGCGTCGATCACTTCCGGGTCGACCAGGTTGTTGACCTTGATCACGATTCGCCCTTCGGGGCTCAATGCCTCCTGATGGATCAGCTCGACCATCCCCGATCGAAGGGTCGTCGGCGCGACCAGGAGCTTGCGGTAGCTGCTCTGGTGGCTGTAACCCGTGAGGTAGTTGAAGAGCTCCGCGATGTCTGCTGTCACATCCGGATCTGCCGTGAACAACGCGATGTCCTCGAACAAGCCGGCGGTGGCGGCGTTGTAGTTGCCGGTTCCGATGTGCGCATAGCGTCGGACCCCTTCACCCTCCTGGCGCACGACCAGCATCAACTTGGCGTGCGTCTTGAGGCCAACCAGTCCGTAGACGACGTGGACGCCCGCTAGCTCCAGGGCCTTCGCCCACACGATATTCGCCTGCTCGTCGCCGCGCGCCTTCAGCTCCACGAGCGCGACGACCTGTTTGCCGGACTGGGCTGCCTTTTTGAGCGCGCGCGCGATCGGGCTCTCAGGGCCCGACGTCCGGTACATCGCGACCTTGACGCCAAGGACATCCTTGTCGCGGGCTGCCTGCTCGACGAAAGCTTCGACAGACGTTACGAACGAGTCGTACGGGTGGTGAACGAGGAGGTCTCCGGCGCGCATCACTCCGAAGAGGTCAAGCGGTTCGCCGTCATCGGGTCGAAGCCTCGGTTGAGTCACGGGCATCCACGCCCTCGCCGTCAGCGGGTTGCTGCCAGGGACCTGGATCGAGAGCATGCCGGTCAGATCCAGCATCCCCGTCACGGTGTACACGTCCTGAGAGCCGAGCTCCAGTTCGTGAAGCAGTAGGAAGAGAACGTCCGGGGTCATGTCGGACCCGACCTCGAGACGCACGGCGCGGCCCTTCCGATACTTACGCACGAGCTCGGCCTGGACCGCGGCCATCAGGTCTTCCGCCTCGTCGTCGTCCAGGTCGAGGTCCGCGTCCCGTGTGACACGGAAGAAGTGGTGGCTGACGATCTCCATTCCAGGGAACAGGGCTGGCAGGTTAAGGGCTATCACCTGCTCGAGTGGAACGAACCGCTCTCCATCGGGGAGACCGATGAAGCGCGGCAGCAGCGGAGGCACCTTGACCCGCGCGAATCGCGGCTTGTGTCGCATGGGATCGCGAACCATCACGGCGAGGTTGAGCGAGAGGTTGGAGATGTACGGAAATGGGTGTGCTGGATCGACTGCCAGCGGAGTGAGCACAGGAAAGATCCGCTCCTGAAACACCTCGGTGAGCAGGTCATGGTCGGCCGTTGAAAGATCGCTCGGATTGACCAACTTGAAGCCGGCGTCAGCAAGTGCGGGCACGATGTCCGCGCTGAAGGTGGCCGACTGGCGCTCGATCAGGCCGCGCACCCGCTCCCCAATCCCGTCCAGCTGCTGTTCGGGAGTCATGCCGTCTGGCGAGATCAGGCTCACCGGCGCCATGAGCTGTTCGTGCAGACCGGCCACCCGCACCTGGAAGAAGTCGTCGAGGCCGTCACTTACGATTGCGAGGAAACGGATCCTCTCCGCGAGGGGATGTGCCTTGTCTTCGGCCATCGTAAGCACGCGGCTGTCGAAGTCCAGCCGCGACAGCTCCCGGTTGAAGAACCTATCTCGAGGCAGCTCACGTGTGTGTGGTGCGGAGCGAAGCGCCGATCTCACCGCCATCGGCTTACTTCCTGCGCGCCAGCGCTGGATTGGAGAGCAGCGGCACGGACAACGCCAGCGAGGTCCAGCCCAGACCCAGGGCCAACCCACCGAGGACGTCGCTCGGCCAGTGCTCTCCGAGGTAGATCCTCCCGATGCAATCCAC
>JBGQGS010000140.1:0-6152 GCA_041497555.1 Candidatus Dormibacteraceae bacterium
CGATGAGCAACACTCTGCTCTGGTACACGACGAGGGGCGCAGGCGCGGTCACGCTGATCCTGCTGAGCGCGGTGGTGATGCTGGGCGTGCTCTCGGCGCGGCGCGCGCAAAGCCCGAGCTGGCCCCGATTCCTCACGACCGGCATCCATCGAAACCTCGCCCTGCTGACGCTGGTGTTTCTCGCGCTCCACATCGTCACCGCGGTGGTGGACCCCTTCACGCACCTCGGCTGGCTCGCGGCTGTGGTCCCCTTCTCGTCTTACTACCGGACGTTCTGGCTGGGCCTCGGAGTGATCGCCTTCGAGCTGCTGGCCGCCATCGTGGTGACGAGCCTCGCGCGCGGATTCATCGGACACGGCGCGTGGCGCGCGATCCACTGGCTGGCCTACGCGTCATGGCCGATCGGCGTGATCCACGGATTGGGCACCGGCACCGATGCCTGGTCCGCATGGTTCTTCGTCCTGACAGCCGCATGCGTCGCCGCGGTCGCGGTCTCAGTCGTCTACCGGTTCACGACCGGCCCGCGCGATCCGCTGGCCACGGCGCGGACGGCATTCCGTTCGGCGGTGGAGAGGCGAAAGGAAAGTTGAGCCACCTGCGCCTGCTCGCCGGCCGGGACCTTATGGCAGGGCCGGAGGGGCTCAATGAGCACCACCGCCGCCTTGGCCCGCTGCCGGCGGGCGGCCCGGAGCTCATCGACCTGTTGACCCGCACTGGGCTCACCGGGCGTGGCGGCGCCTCGTTTCCGCTCGGCTTGAAGTGGCGGTCGGTCGCCACCCACTCACGTGGGACCGCGGTCGTCGTCGCCAACGGCGCCGAGGGCGAACCGCACAGCAAGAAAGATCGGCTGCTCATGACGGCTCGTCCACATCTCATCCTCGACGGTGCATTCCTTGCCGCGAGGGCGGTGCGCGCAAAGCAGGTCGTTCTCTACGTCGGCGAAGATCACCATGCCGCCCGGCAGTCGATGTCCATGGCGCTTGCCGAGCGGAGCGAAGAAGAGCGCCGCCTGGTGCGCACCGTCGCCTCACCAGCCCGCTACGTAGCCGGCGATTCCAGCGCGGCGGCGCACTTTGCCAACGCGGGCATTGCGACGCCGACCAGCACCCCGCCTTCGCCCCATGAGAGTGGCGTCGATGGCGCGCCCACGCTCGTGCAGAACGTCGAGAGCCTCGCTCACGCGGCCCTCATCGCACGTCACGGGGAGACCTGGTACCGGTCCGCGGGGCGGCGGGGCGCAGCCGGGACGCTGTTGGTCACGATGAGTGGAGGAGTCGCCGGTCCTGGCGTGCTCGAAATCGAAGCCGGCACCACAATCGCTGAGGCGGTGGAGATGGCGGGCGGCGCCTCCGAACCCGCGGGCGCAGTGCTTGTCGGCGGCTATTTCGGCTCCTGGGTGAATGCCCAGCAGGCCTGGGAACTCCAGTTGGATGCAGCGGCCCTTCGCACGCGCGGCCTCTCGCTTGGATGTGGCGTGATCGGCGTGCTGGCCAAGCGCCGTTGCGGTGTATGCGAGACCGCCGGCATCATGCGCTACCTCGCCGCCGAGAGCTCGGCGCAGTGTGGACCGTGCTTTTTTGGCCTTCGCGCGCTCGCCGACGCTTGCAGCCGGGTGGCCGAACGCGGCTCAAATCCCGATGACCTGCACCGGCTCCACCGCTGGGCCAACGAGGTAAGTGGTCGGGGCGCTTGCCACCATCCCGACGGCGCGGTGATGTTCCTCCAGTCCGCTCTCAAGACTTTCTCGGACGACTTCACGCACCACCCCGCGCACTGGCGCGCCCAGGTTCCCGGAGCAAAACGACCGGCGTGAAAAAGGAATTGCACATCTCGATCGATCGCATCAAGTGCGACGGGCACGGCCTGTGCGGGGAGATCCTCCCCGAGCTGATTCGGCTCGACGACTGGGGGTATCCCATCATCGCGCCCGGTCCCATCCCCGAGCAGCTGATGCCGCTGGCGCAGCGTGCGATGGCGGATTGCCCGGTCCTCGCGATCGCACTCCGACGCACCGAACGCCACAAACCGGCTGCGGGATGAGCGTAACGGTGCTCGGCATCGCCGACGACCGCGGGCTGGGCGGTTCCGTGCGCGTGATCGTGACTCGCCCTGCCGACCTGGCCAGGGCCAAAGCCGCTGTCGATAAGGTGCTCGGAGCCATCGACCTCGCCGCCAGCCGATTCCGAGAGGACAGCGAGCTGAGCCGCCTCAATGCCCTGCCGGAGCAGGAAGTTGTCGTCAGCGCGCTGCTCGCTCAGGCCATTGCCGCGGCGCTGCGCGGCGCGAGGCTGAGCGGCGGCGCGGTGGACCCCACCATCGGCTCCGCGGTCAGGCTGGCCGGCTACGACGCCGACTTCGCCTCGGTCCCTGCCGACGGTGCGTACCTCAACCTGGCCGCGACGACCATCCCGGGGTGGCAGGCGATCCAGTTCGGCGAAGCCTCGCGGACGGTCCGCATCCCACGCGGAGTCCAGATCGACCTGGGCGCCACGGCCAAGGCGCTGGCTTCCGACCTCGCCGCGGCGGCCGCCATCAAGGCGAGCGGGGGCGGAGGGGTGCTGGTGAGCCTCGGTGGAGACATCGCAGTCGCGGGCGAGGCGCCCTCCGAGGGCTGGCTCGTCCAGACCAGCGAGGACAGCGGGGCCGCCATCGCCGAAGGCGAGGAGACGATCAGCATCACCACCGGCGGCATCGCCACGTCGAGCACCACGGTCCGGCGCTGGACGCGAGGCGGTGTCGTCCTGCACCACATCATCGACCCGGCGACAGGCCTGCCCGCGGACAGCTGCTGGCGCACCGCGAGCGTTGTCGCCGCCACGTGTGTCGACGCGAACATCGCCTCGACGGCGGCAATCGTCATGAGCCGGGACGCGGTTTCGTGGCTCGAGGCAAGGCGGCTGCCGGCCCGCCTGGTCGATCTCGAGGGCAACGTCTGCCGGATCGCCGGATGGCCGGAGCCGGGCGCGTAACCAGCCAGTTCGAATCAGCTTCCCAACGTTCTCTGAGCAAATTCCCAGGAAACTCGATCAGCATTGGGGGCGTGAACAAGGACGGTGCCCGCGTCCTCGTCGTCGACGACGAGCCCAACATCACCGAGCTCGTGGCGATGGCCCTGCGTTACGAGGGCTTTACCGTCAAGACGGCCGCCACGGGTCGCGGCGCGCTCACAGCCGTGACTCAGTTCTCCCCGGCTCTCGTGATCCTCGACGTGATGTTGCCCGACATCGACGGCATCGAGGTCCTGCGCCGGCTCAACAGCTCGGGCAACAAGGTGCCGATCATCTTCCTCACCGCCAAAGATGCAACCGAGGACAAGGTCCACGGCCTGACCATCGGCGGCGACGATTACGTGACCAAACCGTTCAGCATCGAGGAGCTGATGGCGCGGGTCCGCGTGGTGCTGAGGCGGCATGGGAGCGAGACCGACAACGGCAAGCTCTCTCTCGCAGACCTGGAGCTGGACGACGAGGCGCACGAGGTCCGCCGCCACGGTCACGTCGTCGAGCTGACCAACACCGAGTACAGGCTGCTCCGCTATTTGCTCATCAACGCAGGCCGCGTGCTGACCCGCAGCCAGATCCTGGATCACGTGTGGCACTACGACTTCGGTGGGGACGCCAGCGTGCTCGAGACTTACGTCAGCTACCTACGCCGAAAGGTCGACCGCCACGACCCTCCCCTCATCCAGACGGTGCGCGGGGTCGGCTACGTTTTAAGACCGCCAAGAAAATGACGCTGTCGCTCCGTGGGCGGCTGCTCATCGGAGTCATCTCGCTCGTCGTGGTCGGACTGCTGGTGTCGGATGTGGCCACCTACGCGACATTGCGGAACTCGCTGGTAAGCCGGATCGATGAGCAGCTCAAGGCACGATCCACGGTCGATACCGCCGTCGTCGTCCTCGCCAACCAGTGCCAGCGACGGGGTCCAGGCACGGCGACCGACTTTCCGGCGGGAACGATCACCGAGCTCATCGGCGTCGATGGGACGCCGGTCACTTCGTGCGGCTTTCAGCTGGGTGGCGCCGTGTCGGGCGCAAGCCCGGAGCTTCCGAAGTCCCTGCCCAATGCCGGCCTGGACAACCCAGCCAATCCGTACACGGTCGAGGGCACCGGCGGTGTGTCCCAGTATCGGGTGACCGACTGGCCCGAGAATTCATTCGGCGGCCAGTTCGTGGTCTTCGCCATCCCGTTGACGAGCGTCCAGTCGACTCTGAGCCAGCTCCTGCTGCTCCAGACGCTGATCGGGCTCGGCGTGGTCGGGGCGACGGTAATTCTCGCCCTCCTGCTCATCCGCATCGGACTGCGACCACTCGAGAGGATGGGGACTGTCGCGGAGCACATCGCTGCCGGCGACCTGACCCGCCGTGTAGAGCCGGCGACGCAGAAGACTGAGATCGGCCGGTTGGGTCTCGCCCTGAACGGGATGCTGAGCCAGATCGAGGCGGCATTCGAGCAGCGCAAGGCATCTGAGCAGCGGCTGCGCAGGTTCATCGCGGATGCCTCGCACGAGCTGCGCACGCCCTTGACATCGATTCGCGGTTACTCGGAGATGCTCCGCCGTGGCGCTGCGGAATCCCGCGCCGACTCGGACCTGGCCCGCCGGCGCATCGAGGAAGAATCGGTGCGGATGTCGGTACTGGTGGACGACATGCTGCTCATCGCGCGCCTCGACCAGGGACGGCCTCTCGAGAAGAAGCCGGTCGACCTCCAGGCGATCGCGCGCGACGCTGCCGCTGACGCGCGCGCGGTTGCCCCGCAACGCGAGATCACGCTGACCGCGCCCGATCAGGTCGTCGTCGCAGGCGACGACACCCGGCTCCGACAGGTGTTCGGAAACCTGGTTCGAAACGCGCTCGTCCACACTCCCCAGCAGACAGCGATCGAGATCGGTGTCTCGACGGTGGATGGCGTGGGCCGGATGTCAGTGGCTGACCACGGACCGGGCCTGGGCCCTGAGGAGATGGAACGGATCTTCGAGCCTTTCTTCCGCGCCGATCCGAGCCGCGCTCGCGACAGCGGCGGGGCCGGCCTTGGACTTTCGATCGTCAGCGCGGTCGTAAGCGCGCACGGCGGGAAGGTGAACGTGAAGGAGACCAACGGTGGCGGGGCGACTTTCGAGGTCGAGCTGCCGCTGGCCTAGAGGCCCGGCGATCGATGCCAAGGCCGCCGCGACACTCATTCCAAGCACCTTCCAAGGATTCTCACAGTCCGGATTGAGGACGCGGCGGCAAGCTGGAAGACGACAGCTTGATACCAACCCTTCCCCCAACGCGGTAGGGGGCGTCCCTAGCGCCCCTTACTTGCGGGGGAGGTCAGCTCCTCGCGGGCGCCGGCGTTACGGGCCGTGATTCTCCAGCGCCGATGCGGCGGTGAAGCAAGGTCAGAGGTCGCGGCGCCCACCAGTTGGCCCGTCCGAGGATGCGCATCACCGAGGGAACGATGAGGATGCGCACGATGGTGGCGTCGATGGCGATGGCGATCGCCAGCCCGATGCCTATCGCCTTGATGATCACGACGCTGGCGAGACCGAACGCAACGAACACGGCGACCATGATCGCCGCCGCTCCCGTGATCAAGCGGCCGCTCTTCTCGAGGCCTATCGCGACGGCCGCCTGGTTGTCGCCGGTACGCCGGTACTCCTCCTGGATGCGGCTGATCAGCAGCACCTCGTAGTCCATCGACATCCCGAAGACGATGCTGAACAGGATCACGGGGATGCTCGGGTCGATCGACTGCGCGGTGAACCCGAGCTGCTGGCTGAAGTGGCCCTCCTGGAAGACCCACACCATCGCGCCGAATGAAGCCGAGATCGAAAAGAGGTTGGTGATCACCGCCTTCAGCGGCAATATGACCGAGCCGGTGAGCAGGAACAGGACAACGTAGGTGACCAGGATCACCGAGCCGACCGCGATCGGAGTCCTCTCGAGGATGAAGTTGACGATATCGAGGTCGAACGCCGTCCCTCCGGTGGCCAGGACCTGGCCGCCGGACACGTGCTCGGCCCGCACTGCCGTGACGATGGCGCGGGCATCGTCGCTCGTGTACAGCTTGTTGGTGACCACGTTCAGCAGCACGATGTGGCTGCCCGCGCCGATCGACAGAGCCTGCTGCATCGTCGGCGGGAGCGATTCGGAGGGCCCGGAATAGAGGCGC
>JBGQGS010000141.1:0-5927 GCA_041497555.1 Candidatus Dormibacteraceae bacterium
ATGGGCCTCGGCCTGCTCGGCATGCGGGAGCGCGCCAAGCTGGCAGGCGCGACGCTCGAGATCCGGAGCCGGCCCGGACGGGGGACGCGCATAAAACTCTTGCTGTCTCAACCCTCTGGCGTTCGAGAGCCTTCGCAGCCGAAGCCAATCCAGATTGCGACCTCAAGGTCCCTGTAGCGAGCCCCTGTTGCGATAAGAGCAGATGTTCTTGGCCTCTCAGCGGTGCTTTCATCTTTCGTGGCCCCCGCGTGCCCAGTGCCTTCCTGCCCCTTTCCGATCCCGGACCTACTCTCGATAGCCTTACCCACTTGGATGACCAGCTGTTTTTCGGACAGGTGCTCATTCTCCTGCTGAGAAATCCTCCAGCCGCACACTGGGCTGTCTTTGCAGGCGCTCTCCAATTCAGAGTTGGTCGGTTTTGGGCTTGAGCTACCCTCTGGAGGACGCCGGCGTAGCTCAATTGGCAGAGCAGCTGTTTTGTAAACAGCAGGTTACGGGTTCGATTCCTGTCGCCGGCTCCAGCTTTTTGATCTCAGGTCTGGCAGTTTGACCCCTACCCTGACCCCTACCGACGGAAAGATCGCGACAGTTCGACCGACGATGCCGCATCGCCTCCCAAGCCTCTCCCCTGCTGATCCGACCCGCCCTTCTGAACACCTAGCGGTCGCCTAGAATCCCGTCGTGTCAGTGCCCCCAAAGTGGATTCCTCCCCCCGATCCGTTGCAGGTCCTCACCCGAGCGAATACCCATCTGCGGATGGTCAAACAGGGGCTTCGGGATATGGGAGACGCCGACCAAGACCGCGTCGTCCTGGGATTCTTCGGCATTGCCGTATTTGGTCGGTCGGTGACGCTGGCCTTGCAACTACTCAAGAGTTTCGATAAGCAGGCCTTCGACGATTGGTATCAATCCTGGTTCCAAGAGATGCGTGACGATCCGCTGTGTCGGTTCTTCTATGAGCTCCGCACCGACATCCTCCACGGTATGGGTCCCCTCATTGGGTTTGTCTTGGCCTCCTATGGTGCGAACGCCCCGAGCGTTGGCACCATCACGATCCCCGGTCGACCGTTTCCCACGACGCATCGAGGGCAGCCGATTGAGGACTCCTCGGCGCTTCACTTGTGCAGCCTGTACATCGCCTACCTAGAAGAGATGATCAACTCGGCGAGCGCCGTCATCCTCGCGGTTCAAGATCGATGGATGGCGCTTCAGTTCGGCTAGTTTGGGTCGCCTTCGCGGCGATGGGTTCGGGCTGCTGCCGTAAGCGCCGAGCCGCCTAAGCCTTCCCCCTAGTGATCGGACCCGCCCTTCACCTGCCGCCAGTGGTGGCACCTCACCGCCGGGTGTAGCTCGCAGGTCGTCATCTGGAACCGCTCGCCCTCCAATCGGTAGGAGCACCCGCCGCACGGGCAGCAAGCGCGTCCGTCGTATGGTCGCGACAAAGACCAGCGGCGACCTCTCCTTGGAGAAGATCACTGCAATGAGACCGGTTACGAGGGCGACCGCTGCGCATCCTGCGGCGAGTAGGCCCGGAACCGCCAGGGTCAGGTTGCTGAAGATGGTCGCGCCACCGCGCTGACCCGAGGCAACCAGCACCAAGAACGAGCCGAATAGCACTAAGAAAGCAATCCCTAGCCCGACCGTCCAACGTCCCCAACCTGTCGACGGCAGCAGCGGTGACCGCTTTCCACCTAAAGCCGGAGCACTCATATCAGGCCACCTCCTCGAACGAGGCCGCGCGAAGCGCGAGCCGTAGCCAAGGGCCGATAGTCCCTGGATCAGGGGGCCCCCGGTTGCCGGGCAGAGTGGGCGGGACGGCCTGAGGCCCCGTAGCCCGGGGGCCGAACGACCCTCGCCGGGTGCCTCCCAGGCGTGTACACCGCGAATGGAGGTATCTTGCGAGATGACCAAGCTTGTCCGGTTCTGGCGGCAGACTCCACGTCTCGCCAAGGCCGCTTTCATCCTGGCAGGGATCGGGGTCGCTTACCTCGTGCTTCTCGCCTTGCTTATTTTCGTCACGTCGATCATGGCACGCCCCCCAGGCGGGTCGGTGGCTGTGCCGGTGGTGATGGCCCTGATGAGCGGGGTGATCGCCTTTGGGCTGCGCAGCAGCACGCTCGCCTTCAAGTGGGTGGGTGTGGGGCTGGCTGCGCTGCTTAGCCTTTTCGGCCTATTAGCCCTCGTGGTCACTCTGGTGAGCACAGACTTCAGCGTGACTACTGGCAACATGGGTGACTTTGCGGTGCTGGGGCTGCCGCTAATAGTGATGGGCTTGGCCTACATCCCGATTGCGGCCTTAGGTGCTAGGGAAGCTTTGAGAATGGGGCAAGGCGGAAAGCACCAGGCGCTCGGCGTCTGAGGCTGACGCTGGATTCGTCGGACGCTGGCTCGGAGGCCCAACCCCCATATGCCCCGGTCAGGAAGTTGCCGGCCGCTCGGAACGGTGTAGGACGGTGGCCCAGAAGATGACCAGGTCGAGAGCGACCGTCGGAACCAAGAGGTACAGGCGCATCGACCCCGCCAGTTTTCGCGGATGAACTTTCGAGCCTCCAACACTACGGCTTGAGGAGAGCAGGGTGGGCCGTGAGACTGCCCACAGGAAAGGCGCAAAAAGAGGTGCAATCCTACCGTTGACCCCTACCGGGGTGCGTTTTGGTGCGTTTCAGTGCGCGTCAGTGCGCGATCCTGAATACGATTGCCCTGTTTTTGATCTCGGCTGAACGGGTTCGATTCCTGTCGCCGGCTCCATGGAGGATTTGCGATGAATGCCGAACTGTTGAAAGACGCACTCGCTCGAGCCGCGGCCGCCCACGACGCCGACCTCGCGGACCTGATCGAGGAGCTGCGGATCGCGTCGGTCAGCACGCTGCCCGAGCGCCGCGACGACTGCCTGCAGAATGCGAGGTGGCTCCGCGACCGGTTCGAGCGGCTTGGCATGACTACGCAGATAGTCGACGTCATGGACGGGGGCCTGCCGGTGGTGGTAGCCGACTGGAACGGCCGGCCCGGAGAGCCCCACCTCACGATCTACGGCCACTACGACGTCCAGCCTCCCGATCCCATGGACGAGTGGAAGTCGCCTCCGTTCGAGCCTGAGGTTCGCGAAGGCAGTCTCTTCGCCCGCGGCGCCGCCGACAACAAGGGCAACCACATGGCCACCGTGAAGGCGGTCGAGCATCTCTTCGCCGCCGGCGGACCGCCCATCAACCTGCGGTTTCTGATCGAGGGCGAGGAGGAGATCAGCGGCGAATCGCTGCCGCGCTACATCAGAGCAAACGGGTCACGTCTGAAGACCGACGCGGTGCTGATCTGGGACAGCGGCATGGACGAGGATGGCCACCCGACATTGGCGACCGCCCTGCGCGGATTGCTCTACGTCGAGCTGCACGCCAGCGGCGCCGCGGTCGACCTGCACTCGGGCATGTACGGCGGCGTGGCCCCAAACCCGATCAACACCCTGGCCCGCATCGTCGGCGAGCTGAAGGACCGCCACGGGCACATCACGATTCCGGGGTTCTACGACGCGGTCGTCATGCCGAGCGCGGAGGAGCTGGCGGACTGGAAGGAAAAGGACGCGAGGTACGCCGAGACGGTGAAGCGCATGTCCGGCGCGAGGGCGCTGGAGGGCGAAGAAGGATTTCTCGCCTTGGAACGAACCGGCAGCCGTCCCACGCTCGATGCGAATGGGATCGTGGGTGGCTTTATCGGCAAGGGCAAGAAGACCGTGATTCCGGCCCGCGCCTCCGCCAAGGTGAGCCTCCGGCTGGTTCCGGACCAGGACTGGAAGGCGATCCTGGCCGCGTTGACCAAGCAGGTTCAGGACCTCACGACTCCAGGAGTTGCGATCAAGGTCGAGTTGCTCGGCGCCGCGCCACCGGTGACATGTGGAGTGGACCACCGGCCCGCCCAGGCGATGCGGGCCGCTTACAAGGAAGCCTTCGGCAAGGAGACCGCATTGATCCGGGTGGGCGGATCGATCCCGGTGTCGATCGACTTCCAGGAGGCGGTAGGAGCGCCGCTGGTCATCAGCGGCATTGCCCAATCCGACTCGGCAGTCCACTCACCCAACGAGCGGCTGGTGGTTGACAACTACCACCGCGGGATCGAAGCCGTGATTCGTTTCATCTGCGGTATGGCGACCGGGTAGGGCGGTCCCCAATCCCACCCCCCCATCCCCGGCTTCGCCGGGACCTCCCTGGCAAGCGGGAGGTGTCATCTACGGGATGGCCCAGAAGCCGTAACTCCCACCGGTAACGGAGGGTGAAGGCACGGGGCCATCCACCCGCTGCGTGCGGCTGAGTCAACAACCCCTTCCGACCCGCGAGGGCCGGCCGATTCAGGCCGGCCCCGCCTCGGACTCGGCCAGGATCAGCTCGAAGGTCGCCTCCTCGCCGGGTGTGAGCGGCTCAGTTGCCTTCGAGGGCTTGACGTAGGAGCCGTACTTGTCACGGTACAGCTGGGAAACGCCACGGGCAAGGGCCGGATCGGTGACATGTTGCGGCTTGACGCTGACCCGCAGCTCGCCGAGCTGGAGCTCACCCTGACCCCGCGCGAGCATATTCTGCGGCCAGTGCCGGCCGAGTCCCTGGCCCGACCGGATGAAGATTCGTTGCCCGTCGGTGGCAATCCAGATCGTCACGCCATTCGGCTTACCGGACTTTCGGCCGAGAGTTGTCAGCGTGACCTCGCGCTCGCGCGCCGCGGCCTCAATCACATCGGTTGTGAACGCTCCCACGTCTCTTCAATCGCCGGGTGGCAGCGCGCCATTCCGTCGGCTGCGAGCCAGCATCGCGAGCGAGCGGTGACGGCGGTGAGATGAGCGGTCAGCGCAAACGCCACCGCAGCCATCAGGCCCGACGCGGGAAGCCTCTGAGCTACAGCGTTCAGCCGTCCGGAGATTACCGGAAGTGAACGGTATTGAGTCCACGGGCCTAGAATCCCGCCCAACAGATGCCGGGAGGGATTCGAAACACCGCGGGCGGTATCGTGCGCTCGAGCGTCGCGGTCGGAGTGGCCACGTTGCTGGCCCTGGCTGCCTTCGTTGTCCAGGCGCCCGAATTGGTCCTGGCCGCCGCGCAAGGATGCGTCACACCCGGCAGCGCTGGGCCCAACGCAACATTGACCGGCATCGTCAACTCGTATTACCCAGCGACTGCGAGCGCTGCGTCCGGAGCAACCGCAATCGCGCTGGGCGCTTCGCTCCCGGCCGGGGCTACACCAATCGCCGCCGGAGACCTGCTGTTGGTCATCCAGATACAGGATGCGGACATCCAGGGGACCAATGCGATCACCTATGGCGACGGAGCAACCGGCCGCGGCTCCACCGGTCTCCGCTCGACCGGGTTGTACGAGTACGTTTCTGCAACGAGCGCCGTGCCAGTCGGCGGCGGCACGGTAAACATTGCCGGGACCGGTGGCGGCGGCGGTCTCGTCAACAGTTACGACTTCTCAGCCGCGGTCACTGCGACGCACGGCCTTCGAACTTTCCAGGTGATCCGCGTTCCCCAGTACGCGAGCGCGACTGTTGCGGCGGGCCTGACCGCGGCCGCGTGGGATGGAGCTGCGCACGCGGGGGGGATCCTCGCCATCGACGTCGCGGGCGCGCTCAACCTCAACAGCCAGACGATCAGCGTCAACCAGCTCGGGTTCAAGGGCGGCCTTGGCGTGATCCAGGCGGGCCCGCTCAATGGCAATACCGGCACCGACTACGTCGTCCCCAGCCAGAACGGCGCCCACGGCTACAAGGCGGAGGGCATCGCCGGCACTCCACGCTTCCTCTATGACGCGATGGCGGCCGCTGCAGTCAATGGCGCCGCAGACGGGTACCCGGTCGGTGACGCCGCGCGCGGGGCCCCGGGCAACGCAGGAGGAGGCGGCACCGACGCGGATCCAGTGATCAACGACGAGAACTCCGGAGGAGGAGGCGG
>JBGQGS010000142.1:0-5915 GCA_041497555.1 Candidatus Dormibacteraceae bacterium
GGCTCGAAGTCCACCTCGACCAGTGCGGCGGCGTCCGCGGCGGCAGCCTCGCTCTCGGCGATCACTGCCGCCACCGGCTGGCCGGCATAGAAGACCCGCTCGACCGCCAGGGGTTTATCCGGGCCAGCCGCCTCGACCTCGGGGAGATCAGCCCCGGTGACGACAGCCACGACACCGGGGGCAGACCGTGCGGCGGCGGTGTCGATGCTTCGGAGGCGGGCGCTCGGCAGGTGGCTGAGCACCAGTTGAACGTGCAGGAGCCCCGGCAGATCGAGATCAGCGGTGAACCTGGTCGACCCGGTCACCTTCCCTCGTCCTTCCTGCCGGCGCATCCCCCGAATGCCCGCCCCCACCGGGCGATCATGCCACGACCGGGAAGCCGGCTCCCGTACGGAAGTAGACATTCACCGCTCGCACAGCCACAATGTGAGGTGGAGTAAGAGGCGGCCATTCGGTCCGCCACCCCTTGTCGGCGCGCTCTCGCCCCGGTGACCCGCGAAGACACCGGGAAGAAGGCGAGGGGGAAGAGGCTCTCGCCTCAAGCTTTTTCAGGGGGAAGCTATGACTCCAACCTCGTTACGGATCCTCAAAGCCCTTGCGGTGGGCGGGGTGTCCAGCCTGGTGCTGGGCGCGTGCGGCGGAGGCGGCGGGAACAGCAGCACGACTCTGGCGTCGGACCAGACACTGACGTTCCCGATTCTCGCCGACTTCGGCACCCTGGACCCGGGCATGGCAGATGCCGAGACCGACGCCGAGATCTCTCAGAACATGTTCGACGGCCTGGTCAAGTTCGACGAGAACCTGAACATCGTTCCAGACCTCGCGACTGCCGTCCCGACCCCGTCCGCCGACGGCCTTTCGTACAGCTTCACGCTCCGCAAGGACGTGACGTTCTCCAACGGCGACAAGTTCACCTCCAAGGACGTCCTCTACTCGTGGAACCGCGCGGCCGCGATGCAGGGCGCTTACGCGACGAACCTGTCCGCGATCGCCGGCTACTCCACGGTCTCGAAGAACCAGGCCTCGGGCGCGGCGCTCGAAGCCCTGCTCGAGAAGAAAGATCCTTCGGTCACCCTCAGCGGCCTGACGGCGCCCGACGACTACACCGTGAACGTCAAGATGGCCACAGCCGCCGGCTGGTTCCTTACCGCCATCGGAACGGCAGGATTGACCGGTGACATCGTCGACCAGAACGCCGTCAAGCAGGACTTCGACAACTGGTGGACCAACCCGGCCACCGCCATCGGCACCGGGCCGTTCAAGATGACCGCCCGCGTTCCGAAGCAGTCGGTCGACTTCGCAGCCGTTCCAAACTGGTGGGGCTCTCCAAAGCCAACCCTGACCAAGGTTCATCTCGACGTTTCCGTCACCGACGCATCGACCGCCATCACGAAGTACGAGCAGGGCGGTTATGACATCGTCGGGTACGGCGGCTACAGCAACCTTCCCGTCGCTGACGTCATCCGCATCAAAGGCTCTAGCAGCGAGAGCTCACAGCTGATCCTGCACCCGAAGGTGCGGACCTACTGGGCCAGCTTCAACATGGTTCACGACGCGAAGCGCGCGGCCGGCGGACCGTTCCTTCTCTCTGACGGCCAGAGCGCGCACGACCTGCGCCTGGCGTTCGCCCTTGCGGTCGACAAGGCCAAGCTGGTCTCGGTCGTCTGCCAGGGCATCGTTTGCACAGCCGCGACCGGCGGCCTGATTCCTCCGACGCTGGTCGGATACATGGGCGACAACCAGGACCCTCTGGGCAAGTTCGACGCTGCCAAGGCCAAGCAGCTGCTCCAGTCGGCCGACCCGACCGGCAGCAAGACCAAAGGCCTGACCTACACATATGACCCCGAGAACGCGCTCAACAAGCCGACCGCGGAGTTCCTGCAGTCGCAGTGGCACGACAACCTGGGGGTCGACGTGGCGATCGCGCCAGTGTCGCACTCCCAGTTCATCCAGGCCCGCCTCAAGGGCAGCTACGTGCTGTCCCGCGACGGCTGGCAGGCTGACTACAACCACCCGCAGGACTGGTTCGACAACCTGTGGGGCAACGTGGTCGGATGCCCCGACTCGGGCTGCACCACCGGCTACAGCCCGGCCGCCTACAACACGTTGCTGGCGAAGGCCGACGCGGAGGCGATGCCAGCAGCTCTGGCCGACTACAAGGCCCTCAACCAGATGCTCATCGATGACGTCGTCTACATCCCGCTCTACTACAGCGTCGGCTCGTTCCTGATCAAGCCGTACGTGAAGGGGGCCGGAACCAACAGCTTCTTCGACCACTACTGGAACGAGATCCAGATCCTTTCTCACTAGGAACGATATCCACAGAGGGCGTCCGTTTGATGCGGGCGCCCTCTTCCTTTATCAGCGACAATTTGTAGGGGAGCAGTGACCGTGACGTGCTGACCAGGGGCACGGTGATCTACGTCGGTCAACGCGCGGTGCTGATCGTCTTCACGGTGTTTGCCGTGTCTTCGATCGTCTTCCTGGGGATTCACCGGTTGCCCGGGTCCGCGCTGTTCAGCGAGCACCTGCACGGCACGCAGTACGAGCTCCTGCTGCACCACTATGGGCTGGACAAGCCGCTCTGGGATCAATACACGAGCTTCCTGGCCGGCCTGTTCCTGCACGGCAACCTTGGCGAATCCCTCGTCAACCGGGGTGTCCCCATCACCCCACTCGTCCTGCGCGAGTTGACCGTCAGCGCCGAGGTGGGGGTGTGCGCCCTCGTCTTCACCATCGGGCTCGGCATGCTTCTGGGCGTGGTGGCGGCGATCCGCCAGAACACCTGGGTCGACTACCTGCTGAGCACCACCTCGGTCATCGGCTACAGCATGCCGAGCTTCGTCATCGCCACGTTGCTGCTGCTCGTCTTCGCGATATGGCTCGACAACTTCACCCAGGGCACGTTCTACTTCCAGATCGGGTGGACCGGCACGTATGGGACCATCGGCGAGATCTGGCTGCCCGCATTCGCGCTGGGGTTTCCATACGCGAGCATCGTCGCCCGCCTGACGCGCGCGAGCATGCTTGAGGTGATCAGGCAGGACTACATCCGCACCGCCCGCGCGAAAGGGTTGCGTGAGACGGTGATCATGGTCCGCCATGCACTCCGCAACGCGCTCATCCCGGTGATCACGATCCTCGGCCCGCTGGTGATCGGCATCATCACTGGCGGTGTGATCATCGAGAACATCTTTGGCATCCCGGGACTGGGCAAGGAGTTTGCGAACAGCATCCTCAACCGCGACTACAACATAGTCATCGGCGTGTTCACGATGTACGCCGCGATGGTGGGACTTGCCAACCTGGGGGTTGACCTGATGTATGTGGTCATCGACCCGAGGATCCGCTACTGATGGCAACTTCCGCCGCCGCCGTCATCACCCGGCCGACGACCCTGCAGCAGGCGAGCCTGTGGTCGGACGCGTGGCGCAGGCTCCGCCGCAATCGGATGGCGCTGATCAGCGCGATCTACCTGGTGATTCTCGTCACGGTCGCGCTGGTGGCGCTGGTTCATACGCCCTACTCATATCGAGGGGTGGGCGTGGCGAGGCCGTACTCGGGTCCAAGCTCCGCGAACTGGTTCGGCGCGGACATCCTCGGCCGAGATGTGCTGAGCCGGCTGATGGTGGGCGCGCAGATATCGCTGATCGTCGGCGTGGGCACGCAGATGCTCGTTTTTGCGGTCGGTGTTCCGATCGGGCTGATCGCCGGTTACTACAAGGGCTGGGTGGACTCCGTGGTGTCGTTCATCATCAACGTCTTCTACGGCATCCCGGACCTTCTCGTGGCCATGATCCTGCTGCTGCTCCTAGGGCCCAGCCTGAACAACATCATCATCGCGATCGTCGCCACGCGCTGGATGGACATGACGCGGCTCGTCCGTGGTCAGACGTTGGCCCTGCGTGAGCGTGAGTTCATCGAAGCGGCGCGCGCGAGCGGTGCCAAGCCGCTCAAGATCCTGTTCGGACACATCCTCCCTAACTCGCTGGGGCCGATCATCGTGCAGGCCACCTTCGGAGTTCCGGCGGCCATCCTGTTTGAGGCGTTCCTCAGCTTCCTTGGCATCGGCGTCCAGCCTCCGACCCCGTCGTGGGGATCGATGGCCGCCGACGGCCTGGCCGCGATCAGGATCGCTCCGCACATGGTGATCGCGCCCTCGATCGCCCTCTCGCTGACCCTGATGGCATTCAACTTCCTGGGCGACGGCTTGCGCGACGCGCTCGACCCTCGGCAGAAGAGATAGTGGCGACCCCAATCCTGCAGGTGCGAGACCTACGCACCCAATTCCTAACCGACGGCGGGACCGTCACGGCCGTCGACGGCGTGAGCTTCGACCTCTATCCCGGGGAGAGCATCGGCATTGTCGGCGAGTCTGGCAGCGGGAAATCCGTCACGGCCCTCTCCATCCTCAGGCTAGTGCCCGACCCGGGCCGCATCGTGTCCGGCAAGGTGATATTCCGCGACCAGGACCTTCTCCAACTGACCAGCGAGGAGATCCGCGAGATCCGCGGCCGCGACATCGCGATGATCTTCCAGGACCCGCAGAGCTCGCTGAACCCGGTCCTGCGCACCGGCTTCCAGGTGGACGAGGCGATGCTCGCGCACGGCAAGTCGAAGGGCGAGGCACGCGCACGGACGATCGAGCTCCTCAAGAAGGTGCGCATCCCCGCCGCCGAGAGCCGCTACAAGGACTTCCCCCATCAGCTCAGCGGTGGCATGCGGCAGCGTGCGATGATCGCGATGGGCCTGGCCAACGCCCCTTCGATCCTCATCGCCGACGAGCCGACCACCGCCTTGGACGTCACGGTCCAGGCGCAGATCCTCGAGCTCCTCGCAGACCTCAACCGAGAGCTCGGTACGGCGATCGTGATGATCACGCACAACATGGGCGTGGTGGCTGGGCTGTGCTCCCGAGTCCTCGTCATGTACGCCGGCGAGATCGTGGAGCAGGGACCGGTGGAGCAGATCTTCGAGCATCCCCAGCACCCGTACACGTGGTCGCTGCTGCGCAGCATCCCGCGCGTCGACGCCCTCCGGCACGAGCGCTTGCGCTCGATCGAAGGGCTGGCTCCCGACCTGCTGAGGCCGCCGGCGGGCTGCCGATTCCATCCGCGCTGCCCGTTCCGAATCGAAAAGTGCTACACGGACGAGCCGCGTTTGGAGGAGGTCGCACCCGGCCAGAAAGCCGCCTGCTGGGTGACGATGGAGCGCGCGAGCAAGGAGATGGGCGCCGACGACTTGGTCGACATTCGGCCGGGCGCAGGTTCAGGCGTGCACAAGGGAGAGATCAGCGACTGATGGCTGACGCCGCCCGGCAGCACGACCCGACGCCGGTGCGCGCCGGCGCCAAGTCGCTGGTGCGCGTAGAGAACGTGGTCAAGCACTTTCCAGCCGGCCTGGGCCAGTCGGTCAAGGCGGTCGACGGAGTCAGCTTCGACATCGTCGAGGGCGAGACGCTTGGATTGGTCGGCGAGTCGGGTTGTGGAAAGTCGACACTGGCCCGGCTGGTGACACAGCTGCTCCCGGTCACGTCGGGGAAGATCTTCATCAACGACGTCGAGGTGACGCGGATGCGGGGCGAGAAGCTGCGGCAGCAGCGGCGCCAGATGCAGATGATCTTCCAGGATCCGTTCGCCTCGCTCGACCCGCGCATGACGATCGGCGACATCATCGCCGAGCCGCTCGTCAATTTCGGCCTGATGCGAAAACGCAAACACGGCGAGCGGGTGCAGAAGCTGCTCAACATCGTCGGCCTCAACCCCAACTTCAACAACCGGTATCCCCACGAGTTCTCAGGCGGCCAGCGGCAGCGCATCGGAATCGCGCGGGCGCTGGCGCTCAATCCGAAGTTGGTGGTTTGCGACGAGGCGCTCTCCGCGCTGGACGTTTCGATCCAGGCGCAGATCGTCAAC
>JBGQGS010000143.1:0-5891 GCA_041497555.1 Candidatus Dormibacteraceae bacterium
GAAGCCCTGCTCCACGCCGTCTTCCGGCAGAACTACGGGTGCAGCCACTTGATCGTTGGCCGCGATCATGCCGGGGTCGGAGACTACTACGGTCCTTTCGACGCCCACCGCATCTTCGACGAGATCCCGGCCGATGCGCTCGAGCTGCGGCCGCTCAAGATCGACGCGACTTTCTACTGCTCGGCATGCCAGGGCATGGCCTCCACGCGCACCTGCCCGCATGACGAGACGCAACGGCTGAGCATCAGCGGCACGCAGGTCCGCCAGATGCTCTCCACCGGGCAGGAGATCGACCCCCATTTCAGCCGCCCAGAGGTGCTCGCGATCTTGCGTGAGTACTACCAGGGCATCGCGCGGAACGACAACGCCGAAGCCACCTCCCAGGTGGCGGGCCGAGCGCAACCAAAAGCGAGGTGAGACGGTGCCGACCTATGTGAACCCGGACAAGTGCGATGGCTGCAAGGCACTCGACAAGCCGGCGTGCGCCTACATCTGCCCCAACGACCTGATGATCCTGGACATCGCACAGGGCAAGGCCTTCAACCAGGAACCGGACCAGTGCTGGGAGTGCTACGCCTGCGTCAAGACCTGCCCGCAGAGCGCGATCGCCATGCGCGGCTACTCGGACGTGGTGCCGCTCGGCGCCAGCCTCACCCCACTGCGTGGGACCGACTCGATCATGTGGACCGTCCAGTTCCGCGACAAGCGCGTGAAGCGATTCAAGTTCCCGATCCGCACCACTCCCTGGGGCGCCGTCGACCCATATGCGGGGTTCCCAGAACCTGACCTTGCCGCGCTCAAGGACCCCCACCTCGCCGGCGAAGCGAAGTGGCTGGGAGTCGACGCGCTGCCGAAACCCGCCCACAAATAGATAAGGAAGGGAAGAGACATGAAACCACCAGAGGTCGAGATAGTCGACACCGACCTGCTCATCCTGGGCGGCGGTATGGCCGGCTGCGGCGCGGCTTTCGAGGCGGGTTACTGGGGCCGTTCCAAGGGGCTCAAAGTCACCATGGTCGAGAAAGCCGCGGTCGAGCGCAGCGGGGCCGTTGCGATGGGCCTCTCCGCGATCAACTGCTATATGGGTATGCGCTGGGGCCAGAACCAGCCCGAGGATTTCGTGCGATACGTGCGGCAGGACCTGATGGGGGTCTGCCGCGAGGACCTCGTTTACGACATCGCCCGCCACGTGGATTCGAGCGTGCACATGTTCGAGGACTGGGGTCTGCCCATCTTCAAGAACCCTGACGGCACCTACAAGCGCGAGGGGCGCTGGCAGATCATGATCCACGGCGAGTCCTACAAGCCCATCGTGGCCGAGGCCGCGAAGAAAGCGATCGGTCCGGAGAACGTCTACGAGCGCATCTTCGTCTCAGACGTCATCGTGGACCCGGCCAGCGGTCGGGCGGTTGGCGCCATCGGCTTTTCCGTCCGCGACCACAAGGCCTATGTCTTCCGCGCCAGGGCGGTGATCTCATCAGCCGGCGGCGCCACGGGGGTCTTCCGGCCGCATGCGGTCGGCGAAGGCCTCGGGCGGATCTGGTACGCCCCGTGGAACACGGGATCGGCGTACAGCCTCGTGATCAAAGCCGGCGCCCAGATGACGCAGATGGAGCACCGCCTTGTCGTCACCCGCTTCAAGGACGGTTACGGTCCGGTCGGGATGTGGTTCCTCCTCTTCAAGGGCAAGGTCAAGAACGCGTACGGCGAGCTCTACGAGGAGACGCAGGCCAAGCTGCTCGACGACTGGCCTCCCTACGGTTCGGTCCGTCCGATCCCCACGCCGCTCCGCAACCACCAGATGCTGCACGACCTGGCGGACGGCAAGGGGCCGCACTACATGCGAACCGACGAGGCGCTGCAGGCGCTGACGATGGGTCTGGATCCCAAGGCCGTTCGGGAGATCGAGAGCGATGCCTGGGAGGACTTCCTGGACATGACCATGTCGCAGGCCCTGCTGTGGGCCTCGTTCAACATCGATCCCGCCAAGGTCCCTTCCGAGCTCACTCTCACAGAGCCGTATTTGATGGGCTCGCACTCCTCCGGCACCGGGGCCTGGGTGAGCGGGCCTGAGGACCTGGCCCCCAAGGACTACTTCTGGGGCTACAACCGGATGACCACCGTCCCCGGGCTGTTCGCCGCCGGCGACGGCGTGGGCGCCTCAGCGCACAAGTTCTCCTCCGGCTCTTACGCGGAGGGACGCCTGGCTGCCAAGGGAGCGATCGCCTACATCGTGGACAACCCAGACCAGCCCGCCATCGACCAGGAGCAGATCGACAACAAGATGCGGGCGCTGTTCCGCCCGTACGAGGTGTTCGAGGAGGCGAAGGGAACCTCGACGAAGGAAGACATCAACCCCAACTACTTCTATCCCAAGCAGGGCTTGCTCAGGCTGCAGAAGCTGATGGACGAGTACGTCGCCGGCCAGGGATCGAACTACCTAACCAATGAACCCACGCTGCTCCGCGGCCTGGAGCTGATGCAGTTCTTCAAGGAGGACCTCGACCGCCTCGCCGCACGCGACCGCCACGAGCTCCTGCGCTGCTGGGAGCTGCGCGACCGTATCTGGTGCGCCGAGGCGCATTTGCGGCACATGCTCTTCCGCAAGGAGACGCGCTGGCCCGGCTACTACTACCGGGGTGACTACCCGAAACTCGACGAGGAGAACTGGCGCTGCTTCGTCAATTCCCGATACGACAGTGCGACCGGAGAGTGGGCGCTGAACAAAGTGCCGCACCACTCGATCGTGGACTAGGGGCCGAATGGCAAGTATCAATCCCAGCGCATCACCTCCCGAGGCCGGGACATCGGAGGCCATCCTGGTCGTCGGGGGCGGAATCGCCGGAATCACCGCGGCGCTGGAGGCCGCTGAAGCGGGGGCGCAGGTCTACCTGATCGAGAAGGGCCCTTACCTGGGCGGTCGCGTCGCCCAGCTCGCCCGCTACTTTCCCAAGCTGTGCCCGCCGGCGTGCGGTCTCGAGATCAACTTCCAGCGCCTCCGGGACAACCGCGCGATCCGCTTCTTCACCATGGCCGAGGTGGAAGAGATCCGGGGCGGGCCGGGTGCCTACGAGGTCGCGGTCCGCCGCAGCCCGCGCTACGTCAACGATCGCTGCACGACCTGCAACCTTTGCACGGAAGTCTGCCCGGTCGACCGGCCCAATCCCTTCGACTATGGGATGAGCAGCACTAAAACGATCTATCTAGGGCATGAGATGGCATTTCCATCGAAGTACGCGATCGATGCTTCTACCTGCCTCTTCGACGAGTGTCATCGCTGCGTCGATGTATGTCCTCACGAGGCTATCGACCTCCACGAGCAGCCGGAGACACTGCGCCTGACAGTTGGCGCCGTGATCATCGCCACGGGCTGGAAACCATACGATGCGACGGCGATCACGAACCTCGCCTTCGGCCACAGCCGAAACGTGGTGACCAACGTCATGCTCGAAAGGATGGCAGCCGACAACGGCCCTACCGGAGGAAATATCCTCCGGCCGTCCGACGGCAAGCCGGTGGAGAGCGTCGCGTTCATCCAGTGCGCCGGCTCGCGCGACCGGCTCCATCTCGCTTACTGCTCGTCGATCTGCTGCCTGGCTTCCTTGAAAGAGGCAAGCCTTGTCCTCGAGCGCCGGCCCGACGCCCAGATCCACATCTACTACATCGACCTGCGCACCCCCGGCACATATGAGGCGTTCGCCCAGGAGGTCTTGGGCCATCCGAACGTGCGCGCCGTGAAGGGGAAAGTCGCCGACATCCTCGAGGACCCCGAGACCGAGGATCTGGTGGTCGTCGCCGACGACATGGTCGGCGGGGAAATGAACCGCACACGTGTGGACCTGGTGGTGCTGGCGACCGGCATGCAGCCGAGCCTTGCCGGCTCGGGTCCCATCGGTCTCGTCGGATACGACCCGGACGGATTCGTCGTCGAGGGAACCGACGGCTCAGCCATTTTCGCCGCCGGCTGCGCTCGCGCTCCGGTGGACGTCGCGACAGCCACACTCGATGCCACCGCCGCGGCCATGCTCGCGATCCAGGCCGCGCGCCAGCCGGCAGTGAGGGCCTGAGGGATGGCGCGCCGGGCCGGCGTCTACGTGTGCGAGGGGTGCGGCATCGGCGGTTGCGTCGACACGGCCGCGCTGGTGAAAGTCGCTGAGGGAGATCCTGGGGTTGTGATCACGCGGACCTCGAAGGCCTTCTGCCTGGAGGACGCGGCGCTGATCCGCGAGGACGTCAGCGCCCAGAACCTCGACTCGGTCGTGGTTGCCGCCTGCTCACAGCGGGTCAATCGCCAGGTGTTCAGCTTCCCACCTGCGCATGTTCAGCGCGTGAACCTGCGCGAGCAGGTCGCCTGGAGCCATCCTCCGCAGGAAGCGGCAACTGAAGAGCTGGCGGTCGACCTGCTCCGCATGGGTGTCGCGGCGGCCCAGCTCACCAGCCCGCCGGCGCCTTTCACCGCGGACCACGCGCGCCATGTGCTGGTCGTGGGCGGCGGCCCGGCCGGCCTAAGCTCGGCCTTGAGCGCCGCCGGAGCAGGATACGCAGTCACCCTGGTCGAGCGGGAGGCGGAATTGGGTGGCTTCATGCGCAGGCTCTACCGCATTTATCCGAACCGAGCGCCATTCGAGGAGCTCCCTGAGCCGCAGGTCGAGGACCTGGTCGGAGCCGTCACCGGGCACCCATCGATCACGGTTCTCACCTCCGCCCACGTCAGTGGGGTGGACGGGCAGCCAGGGCGCTTCACCGTCAGGATCGAGCGCGAGGACGGGCCAAGCCAGGTGGAGGTCGGCTCTGTGGTTGTCGCGACCGGGTTCGTCCCCGTTCCCGACGACCGGTTCGCAGCGTACGGCCTCGGAAAGCTGGAGAACGTCGTCACCAGCATCGAGATGGAGCGTCTTGCTAAGGCCGATGAAGTTCGGCGTCCCTCCGATGGCCGCCCGGTCGAGTGCGTTGCCATCCTTGCCTGCGACGGCAAGGGCGATGCCGGCAACCTGCCTTACACGGGCACGGTCACCAGCATGGTGGCCTTGAAGCAGGCCATTTACATCCGCCAGCGCCATCCTTCCTCCCAGGTCTTCGTCGTCTACGAGGACATGCAGACGACGGGGCTGGAAGAGCTCTACTACCGAGCCGTCCAGCAGGATGCGGGCGTCTTCTTCGTGCGCGGTGAGGTCGCATCCGTGAACGCCGGCGAAGAGGGTCGCGTGGTCGTGACTGTCCGAGAGTCGGTCTTGGCGCGCGACGTGGCTCTGGAGGCCGACCTCGTCGTGCTACAGGTGGGAATGATGCCGGCCACCAGCACCGGGGAGAGCGGAGGGCCGCTTAACCTCAACTACCTCCAGGGGGGCAAGCTTCCTGTCGGCCGGGCGGGCTTTGCCGACTCCAACTTCCTCTGCTTCCCGTATGAGACCAGGCGCACGGGCATCTACACGGCCGGGTGTGTGCACCGCGCCCAGGATCTCGCCGGCAGCCGGCGGGACGGCGCGGCCGCTGCTTTGAAGGCAATCCAGGTGGTTGAGAAGGCCGCCCAGGGCGCGGCGGTCCATCCCCGGGTCGGGGAGCTTGGATTCCCTCAGTTCTTCATGCAGAAGTGCACTGCGTGCGGCCGCTGCAGCCAGGAGTGCCCGTTCGGCGCGCTCGAGCTCGATGCCCTGCGGCACCCGGTCATCAACCCCAACCGCTGCCGCCGCTGCGGCATCTGCATGGGCTCCTGTCCCGTCCAGGTGATCTCCTTTCCCGACTACTCGGTGGAGATGATGTCGGCCATGCAGAAAGCCGTGAGCCTGCCCGAGGACGACCCGGACAAGCTCCGCATTCTCGTGCTGGCCTGTGAAAACGACGCCTACCCGGTGCTCGACATGATCGGCATCAACCGGATGCGTTATCCCGCC
>JBGQGS010000144.1:0-5783 GCA_041497555.1 Candidatus Dormibacteraceae bacterium
AACCGGTATCCCCACGAGTTCTCAGGCGGCCAGCGGCAGCGCATCGGAATCGCGCGGGCGCTGGCGCTCAATCCGAAGTTGGTGGTTTGCGACGAGGCGCTCTCCGCGCTGGACGTTTCGATCCAGGCGCAGATCGTCAACTTACTCGAGGACCTTCAGCGTGAGTTCAAGCTCACTTACCTTTTCATCGCTCACGACCTGTCGGTCGTGCGTCACATCAGCGACCGGGTGATGGTCATGTACCTCGGGAAGATCGTCGAGGTCGCCGACAGCGTGGGGACCTACACGGCTCCCAAGCATCCGTACACGAAGGCGTTGCTGTCGGCGATTCCCGTACCCGACCCGCGGATCCAGCGCGGCAGGCGGCTGGTCGACCTGTCAGGCGAGATTCCCTCTCCGCTCAACCCGCCGTCAGGCTGCCGCTTCCACACAAGGTGCCCGATCGCGCGCGTGCCTACACCGTGCGCCGAGGTCGAGCCGCCGCTCGAGGAGAAGCTGCGAGGCCACCTCGCGGCGTGCCACTTCTCCCAGGATGTGTAGCTTTATGAGCGGACCTTCCCCCGGGATGGGATTGATCAAGTAGTCACTCCCGGCCACGTTCGTGCTAGAAGGCAGGCCAGGGACGGCCGGGGTAAACCCGGCCTTCGTGCCACGCCTTAGTGTTGGAGAATCCTCGCGCTCGTCCAGTAGAAGTCGTAGAGCGCGTTGCCGCCCACGCCCGCCACGTACGGATGCGACAGGTACTGCTGCACCCCGTAGACGAGCGGGGCGAACACGGTGTCGTTGACCAGCATGTAGCCGGCCGTCTTGTAACCCACCAGGCTCTGGCTCAAAGGCGCCGCGTCGGCGCCGGCGATCACCTTGTCCAGGTTGGGGTTTGAGTAGCACGATCCAGATGAGCTCGCGCCGGTGACGAACAGGTAGTCGAACCAATCCTGAGGATGGTCGTAGTCGGCGCTCCAACTCTGCCGAAAGGCCGCATAGGCGCACCGGCCGTTCCGGTCGTCGAAGAATGTCTTGCGATCCATCTCGACGCAAGCCACCGTAACCCCGAGGTTCTTTGTCCACTGCGCCTGCAGGTTTGCGCAAACCGCCTTGTTGAAAGGGTTCGTGTCGTACGTGTAGGTGAGGCCTTTGACCTTCGCGCCATTCGGGTCCCACGCCTGGTACTCCGTCTTCGCCGCGGCCGCGTCGAACTTCACGTTCGTATCGACACCGTCGCCGAGGTACCCCTGAAGACCCTTGCTGATCAACCCTCCCGTCGCGGCGACACATGCGGTCTTCTGGTTGCACAGGGCATCGACGAGTGCATTGCGGTCGATCGCGGTGCTGAAAGCGTGGCGGCCGGCCCTGCCCTCCTCGACGCCGGCAAACGGACCGCTTCGCAGGTTGAATCCCGCCCAGAAGGTGAGACCGATCGGGACGAGGTTGAGCTGGCTCTTGAGCTTTGCGTCCGAGGTATAGCGGGTTGCTGCAGCGGGCGGTAGTCCCTGACGCCCGTAGCCGACGAGGCTGAACACGCCTGCTTCGTATTGGGAGACCTGCGCCGCGGCATCGGGCACGACTTCGACGTGAACTCGCGTGAGCTTACCGGTCGAACCTCCGTACCAACCGCTTACAGGCTGGAAGGCCATCGACTGGCCTACCACGCGCCCGGTCATGCGAAACGGTCCGCTGCCGATGAGCGTCTCGGGCTTGGTGAACCAGGCGTCTTCGCCTGCCGACGCGATGACTTTCCGATCGACCACCCAGAAGGGCCACAGGCCCACCTCGGTGATGAAGTAGCCGGCCCGCTTGCTCAGCGTCGTGGTGAAGGTGAAGTCGTCCACTTTCACCAGCCCGCTCAGCTGTCCAGTCCTCCCTCCGGCGACCGCGTCATAGCCGGCAACCAGGTTGAACAGCCCGGCATAGTCGCCCTGCTTGGCCGCTGCGCGGTTCCAGCTGTAGATGAAGTCGTCGGCGGTGATGGGGTCGCTGTTCGAGAAACGGCCGTCGTGACGCAGATGAAAGGTATAAGTCAGCCCGTCGGCGGAGACGGTCGCCTCGCCTGCCGCCAGGTCCGGCACCTCATCCAGCTGGGCATCGAACTTATAGAGGCCCGAGAAGACGTTGCGCAGGATGTCCACGTCTGCGGGAGTGGAGATGAGCGCAGGGTCGAGGTCGGAGACGTCCTGGGCGATGGGGAAGCTCAGCGTCTGGTCTGCCGCGAGCGTCTCGGCCGGTGGCGGGTTGTTGGGCGTGCGTAAGAGGACCACCAACAACAGGGCAATCAGCCCTACCGCCACCCCCGCGCTTGCGGGGCGGTAGCGGCGGAGCCGGGGGCGTGGAGGGGCTGGCTCCACCGGTTCGGTCGATGGGGCCGGCGGTGAAGCTGGCACCAATGGCTCAGTCGGCGGGGCCGGCGGTGGGGCTGGCACCAATGGCTCAGTCGGTGGGGCTGGCTCCAATGGTTCAGTCGATGGGGCTGGCACCAATGCCTCAGTCGGTGGGGCTGGCACCATTGGCTCAGACGGTGGGGGCGGCTCTAAGGGTTCAGACAGTGAGGATCACCTTACCCGTGCTCTTGCCCTCCGCGACCGTCGCCAGCGCACGCGGCGCCTGGCTGAGTGGAAGCCGGGAGGAGATGTACGGCTTGATCTTGCCTGCCTCGTAGAGGTCGAACAGCGCCTGCGCCGCGGCTGAAACGAGCTCGGGCGCGCGCCTCGCATACAGACCCCAGTGGAGTCCGACGACGGAGTAGTTCTTGACCAGCACGTGGTTGGCGGCAGCCTGCGGGATGCGGCCCGATGTGAAGCCGACGAGGACGATCCTGCCCTCGAATGCGATGCACTTGGTCGAACGGTCATAGACGTCACCACCTACCGGGTCGTACACGACATCCGCGCCGCGCCCGCCGGTGATCTTCTTGACCTCCTCCACGAAGTCCTGCGTCTTGTAGTTGATCGCGTGGTCGGCGCCCAGCTTCCGGCAGACCGCAACCTTTTCGTCCGAGCCGGCGGTCGCGATGACCGTGGCGCCCGCGGCTTTCCCCAACTGGATGGCCGCGCTGCCGACCCCGCCAGCCCCGGCATGGACGAGCAGCGTCTCGCCGGCCTTCAGGTTGGCGCGACGGTGGAGCCCGAACCAGCCGGTCTGGAAGATCAATGTGAAGCCGGCGGCATCTTCGAAGCTCATCCTGTCCGGCATCCGCATGACCGATCCCGGCGCTGCGTCCGCCACCTCCGCGTAGCCGCCACGCGTGAGACCGCCGCTGTCGAGCAGGGCTATCACGCGGTCTCCCGGCTTGAAACCGGAGCCCGGCGGCGCGCTCAGCACCTCGCCGCTTACCTCGACGCCAGGCACGAAAGGCAGCTCTGGTTTCACCTGGTAGAGTCCCGCGACCATCAGCACGTCTGGGAAGTTGATGGCGGCGGCATGCACGTTGATGCGCACCCAGCCTTCGGCGGGCTCGCCGGGAGCGACCTCTTCGAAGCTCATACACTCGGGTCCGCCGAGCTGCCGAACGACCCAGGCCTTCACCGGGGCAAGGCTACAGCAGGCGAACCTGATCGCTGGTCCGCAGGTGCATGCCGCCTAGCGTCAGCGGGGGAATCCCAAGCCAGCTCAGAAAAGCCTGACCCTCAGCCCATTTGGGCCGAGGGCCAGCGCAGGGATGACAGGGTGGCGGGCCTATACCCTCCTCGTGGGCCCCGCTTCCCAGTGTTCCTTGGCCCTTCCCGTTATCCCCGGTGGCAGCATAGACCGCCATGACTGTTTAGGGATTACATATAAACGGGCTTAACAAGTGCCAGAGCTGCCGGACAGCGGTTGAACATCGCGATCTTCGAGGAGTCTCATTTGGGCGACACTTTGGCCGTTCTCGCACCACCCTATAGTCCACGGTCGTCCTTCAGTTCCAAGCCTGAGTGATTCCCGATGCTAGGTTGCGCCTCTCCGTATTCGTCAACGTCCAAGCGATGACACACAATGAGGGGTGGTTATAGCCGCTTGGCTATGCGAATGGCAATGTTCTCGGGCCTCGTCGAGGAGTACGTTTGCAACCGATGCAGCCGCTGGCAGCTCCGCAGTTTTCGAATGACGGCAGGTGGTTCTGGAACGGCCAACAGTGGGTGGCGGCAATTTCTCCCGATGGCCGGTATCGCTGGACTGGTGCTGCATGGACCCCAATTCAGAAGATGTTCTTGGGCGACCATGCTAACCAGGCCATCTTTTGCGCCGTGGCTGGGCTCTTGTGCGGGTTTCTCTTCCCGCTTGGTCTTATTGCCGGAATCCTCGCCTACCAGGAGCTGCCTTGGAAGCGAACCCAGGCGACCCTGGGGATCATCCTCAACACGGTGGGATGCGTTCTGTTGGTCCTGGCAATCATTTACCGCGTAACGAGGTGACCTGAGGTCTATTGACTCTTGGACCCATGGCGTCCGGGGCTACTCTGAACGAGGCTAGGAATTAGCCCGGGCACAAATACCCCGTCGTACAGCTGATCGGCGCGTCGATATTCGCCCTGGCCACGGAGGCGCTCCGCGCGCACCCCGCGCGTCATAGGGACAAACACTCGAGACGTAAGGTACGGGCTGTGGACCAACCCAACTTCTGGTGGCGGCTGCAATCGTGGTGGGGCGCAACTGTCGCGGGTTTCGGATGGAGACGTCCATCGATGATCCGTATGGTCGCTTACCCGCGGGAGCCGCCGTTGCGACGACTCTGGCACGTCTTCAAGCCGGCACCTCCGCCTCCACAAATGGTTCGCCCTGGCGCGCCTCCATGGTTGCAACCGCCCGAATCTGAGCTTGGTGTCGCGGTTCCAATGCGAGAAGTCCTGGCTTCCGATGTCGGAGTTGTGATCGCATTGATCGACTGTGTCGCCTTCTCGACTGGCTTCGAGTTCGTTATTGCGGTCCGGAGCAAGGTAAACATTGATTCGCGGCAGATGGGGTTTGGCCCCCCGGGTGGCGCAGAGGAGCCGGAAAAGCAGCTTCAGATTGGGATCCAATTCGCTGACGGCGCGACAGCCATTACCGGAGGCCAGCCAGGTGCCGAGTTCATGGCTCAGTGGAAGATGCACATGGAGGGACGCGAACCAAGTTCATCCGATGGACCGATCCTTGCGCCTAGAAGTGGGGGCGGCGGCGACAAAAGGTGGGACTTCCGCTACTGGGTTTGGCCGTTGCCGCCAGAAGGCAGGTTGACGTTCATGTGCGAGTGGTCGGCACGAAACCTGGCGCCGACGACGCACGACGTAGACGCCACAGTGATCCGCCGAGCCGGAAATGCAAGCACGAAGCTGTGGGGCGACACTTAGTCCGGCGGCAAGATGCTCTGGCCGTCAGTTTGGCCGTCACAGCGCCGATCAGCGGCGTATCGACGATGCAGCAAAGGCGGTTTCCAATTCAGAATCGTCATATGCCGGCGTAGCTCAGCTTGGTTAGAGCAGCGGTCTTTTAAACCGAAAGTCGAGGGTTCGAATCCCTCCGCCGGCACCACTCGCACCTTGCCAGCGGCGATGTGGGTGGGGGCTTTGGGCGCCTGGCTGCGCGTCGAATCGCGATCCTGCGCAGGGAACTGGGGCCGAATACGTCGTAACGACCATGGAGAGACTGCGCACCAGCGTCGGCCGGAGCTCGCATGGGAGCCGATGGTCGCTGGCGCTCGCCCTGGCGGCAGGGCTGTCCCTGTCACTCAGCCTGCCTGCCCAGGCTGCGGCCGACTCGCTGGACCAGTTTCAATTCGCCACTACCAGCTTCCAGCCTGCGCCTCAGATGGCCCAAACGTTCACCGCAAGGATG
>JBGQGS010000145.1:0-5681 GCA_041497555.1 Candidatus Dormibacteraceae bacterium
ATCCTGGCCGGCCTGCAGGACCAGGGTCTCGAGTCGGACCAGGCACTCATGCGGGTTGTTCGCGTGCAGGGTCGACATCGAACCATCGTGGCCGGTGTTCATGGCCTGCAGCATGTCCAGCGCCTCTCCGCCACGGCACTCCCCGACGATGATCCGGTCAGGGCGCATACGCAGACAGCTCTTGACGAGCTCGCGGATCGGCACGGCGCCTTTGCCTTCGACATTCGGGGGACGAGACTCGAGCTGGATCCAATGCGGTTGCTGAAGCTGAAGCTCCGCCGCGTCCTCGCAGGTGATCAACCGCTCGGTCTCCGGGATGAAGGACGAAAGGATGTTGAGGAGGGTCGTCTTACCGGACCCGGTGCCTCCTGAGACCAGGATGTTGAACCTCGCACGAACGCAGGAACGCAGAAAGGCCATGAGCTCCGGGCTGGACGACCTGAACCGGTTGACGACGTCGGCGGGACCCCACTTCTCCTTGGCGAACTTCCGGATCGTGAGGCAAGGACCTTTGAGCGCGATCGGCGGTATGACCACGTTGACACGCGAACCGTCCTTCAGGCGGGCGTCACAGATGGGCGTCGATTCGTCGACGCGCCGGCCCACCAGGCTGACGATCCGGTCGATGACCTGTCGCATCTGGCGCTCGCTCTCGAAGGTCACGGCGGAGAGCGTCGGCTCGCCGCTCTTCTCGACGTAAATCTGCTTTGGGTGGTTGGCCATGATCTCGGTGATGGCCGGGTCGGCCAGCAGCGCTTCGAGCGGACCTAGGCCCAGCACGTCGTCGAGGACCGAGTCGACAAGGCGTTCCTTGTCGTTCTTGGTCATCGTCATCGCTGTCGAGCGGAAGTACTCCTCGGCGAGCTCGACGATCTTTTCCCGGACGCCTCCCTTGTTGCTCGAGTCGATCTGATCCGCGTACTTCTCGATCAGGCGGGCGTGGATCTGGACTTTCGCCGCGGTGAAAGCAGGTGTCAGCTCCCCGACGCCTGCGGCGGCGGCGCGCTGCGACAGGCTGGGCGCCGGCGGGACGGTGCCGGTGGCGCCCGGCTGGGCCGGGATCGCCGTCGTTGCGCCGTAAGTCGTGGCGGCCCCCGGGATCGTTCCAACCGCGGGGCCGTTGGTCCCCCCGGCCGGCGCAGGGGGGACGGTCTGGTTCTGCTTGACCCTGTCTAGTAGACCCATCTCAGCTACCGCTGGACGTCACAGAGCCGTGAAATGGTACCTGGCGTCGACTTCCTTCCCGCTGACACCTTGCGCCGACAGGACGGTCGGGCAGGTGGGGTCCGGAGCGCTCGGCGGCTGCGCCAAATAGTCGTGAAACGATTCGAGCGTGTAGCGCACCGTCATGTTGCCGAGGAACCAGGTGAAGTACTCCGCGTCGCACTGCGTCATCTCGATGGTCAGGCTGGAGACCACACCGCCGGTCGCGCCTGAGGTGCCACCGGCAGACGCCGCGCCTCCGGCCGGCTGCACGTTGGTCGTGGCCGGGCCGAGACCGATGATCCGCACGTTGGTGAACACGGTCTTGCTGACGGTCTTCTGGAGCCCAGCGGACGGCGACCCGCCAGAGGCGAAGATTTGCAGGCTGGAAGACGCGATGACGGTGATGTAGTCGCCGAGCGTGATATGGCCGGCCACGCCCTGCTGCTCACCGGTGGGGATGGTCAATGCCACATAGCCGCTCGCCAGCGGCAGATAGGCAGGCGCCGCACCTGCCGGCACCAGGCCGATGTCCCTGGCCAGCATGTCCGAGGTGATGATGGAGCCCTTGGTGATCTGGATCTGCGCGATCAGGTTGGCGACGTCGCTCTTACTCGCGTAGGTGTTGTTGACGCTCGTGAAAGAGCCCGACACCTTCTCGACGTCGAGGTCGGAATCGGTGATCGCGTGGCGCAGCGGAATGGCCTGCTTGGCGATGACCACGGTGGTGGTCGGCCCGCCACCGATGGTGCCCCCGCCGGTGAGGTTGCCGAGAAGAAGCACCCCGGCGCCGGCGAGGACGGCAAGGAGCAAGCCGACAATGATGAAAAGACGTCCACCGCCTGGACGCGGTCGTGCTGGAGCTGGTGCGACGGCCAAGACTTAAGTCACCTCCGAATCATGGGTTCCGCAAGAGTGTCGCCATTGTAGCGAGGGGGACAGCGATCGTCCCCCGGTTTCCGGAAACGAGAGAGCCCCTGTTCGGGGCTCTCTTTTTGAAGGTGCTACTACGTTTGGTTCTCGTTAGCCGAGAGCGGCTACGACGTTCGAGAACACGTTCTTGATCTGGTTGCCCATCGTAAGAAGGATGACGATGACCACGATTGAAACAAGCACGAGGATCAGGGCGTACTCAACCATTCCCTGCCCTTCCTGACGGGTCGTAAGGCTCCGAAGCTTCATGTAAAGGCTCAACATCTGCATTTCACCTCCTTTTTCCTGAACTACCGAGTCTGATCTGAATGACGGCCCCCGGTCCGGTTTCTTGCGGGACTGCCGCTGTCAGCGGCGGTGATGCTACTCGGGCGTCCCGGGGCAGGTCAATCAGATAACGCAAGCCGGCGCCTGGCTGGTCGCTGGTGCCAGCTTGAGCCTCTCACCCGTTCTCTCTCACCGGTCGAGAGAGGGAAAGCTGCACCCGGTAGAGGGTCAAAACGATAGATTTCGCCGGGAATGGCCGCGCCTGGCGTCGCAGACGGTGTGCAAAAGCGCTCGGGGGCGTACTGGCGGGACCTTGTGTTCAGCCGATTGCTCCCCGCCCTCTTCTTCAGCGTCTTTCTGGCGCGCCAGCTCCTGTTCGTCTGGGACGGGCTCCATTCCGTGCGCCAAACCTCCGACTACCTGTTCGTCCTGCAGCAGCTCCTGGCGCTGGCCTACTTCACGATGCTGGTCGTTCTCTACACGACCCGGCTGCCCAAGCGCGGCACCGATCACCGGGCGGCGGTCATCTTCATCGCCTTCACCGGCACCTTCTCGGCGATCACGGCGCCTTTCCTGCCGGGAGGCGGCCGCCGCGAGGGGCTCGTGCTGGTGGCCGACCTCCTGGCCACGGCCGGGCTGGCCTATTCCGTCTGGGGCCTCGCCTACCTGCGCCGCTCGTTCTCCATCATTCCCGAGGCGCGCCGCCTGGTCACCGGCGGACCTTACTCGCTCAGCCGCCATCCCGTGTACCTGGGGGAGGTCGTGGCCGCGGTGGGCGTCAACCTCGCCACCGCCGGCTGGCCGAGCGCCTTGGCCATCGCTTACTTCATCGTGTGCGAGCTCCTTCGCATCCGCTGGGAGGAGGGAGTGCTCTCCCGCGCCTTTCCCAACGACTACCCGACGTACGCGCGACGGGTGCCGCGATACTTCCCCAACCCGCTTAAGGCACGCACCTGAGCCGGGGCGGCTTGCGGCTGATCGAACGGCTCAGCGCGAAGACGCTGCTCCTGGGCGGCGTAATGATCGTGACCCTCTCGCTTTTCATCTCCGGCGAGCAGGACCCCGATTTCTGGTGGCACCTGCGGATCGGCCGCTGGATGCTGGAGGGCGGCCATTTGCCCTCGACCGACATCTTCACGTATACGGTGCCTGGCCACGTCTGGACCGACCACGAGTACCTCACCGAGATCCTGATGTGGCTTGTCTACAGCGCGGCTGGTGTGGTCGGGCTCAGCATCGCCTTCGGGCTCCTGACCTGGGCGGGCTTCTGGATCCTGTACCGGCACGTCCGCCGGCAGCCGTGGGTGATCGTCGGCATGGGCCTTGCGATCGGCGCCATCGCCGGGTCCCCGATCTGGGGCCCGCGCGCCCAGATGATCACGTTCTTCCTGAGCTGCCTCGAGCTGTACTGGCTGCACGGATACCTCAGCGGTCGCAGCCGGGCGCTTTACCTCTTCCCGCTGGTGATGGTCCTCTGGGCCAACCTCCACGGCGGTTGGGTTATCGGCTTCGTGTGGCTCGGAGTGGCACTGGTCGCCGAGCTCATCGGCTGGGCGTGGGATCGGTCCAGCCCGGCACACCGGAAGCACGTCCGGTTCCTCGCCATCATCACTGCCTTTTCAGTCGTTGCTGTCGCGGCCACGCCGCACGGCTTCAGCCTGTACCCGTATCCATTCCAGACCCAGGGGAGTGTCGCGCAGCAGAGGTTGATCGTCGAGTGGTTCTCGCCGGACTTTCACCAGGTCTACCTGCGCCCATTCGAGGCGATGGTGTTCCTGGTCATCATCGGCTTCGCGCTCCGGCGCCCGCCACTGTACGAGTTCCTGATCACGCTCGTGGCGCTCGGACTGGCGCTGCAGTCGGTCCGCAACGTGGCGCTCTTCGTCGCGGTCGCGACGCCCGTGATGATCGGCGGCTACTCCGCATACTGGAAGGAGTTGTCGGCGGCTCGCGGCTGGAAGCTGGAGCTGCCACCGCGGAAGATCTTCGCGATTGCCACCGCTGTCGTCCTGACCGTGATCGCACTTGCGACCACCCTCCGAATCGCGGACAGCATCAGTCCCGCCCGGCAGCAGAGCCTGGATCTGTCCAGCTACCCGGTCGGCGCCGCCGACTGGCTCGCCTCCCACCCCGAGGTCGGGACCAGGATGTACAACCAGTACGGCTGGGGAGGCTACCTCTCAGATCGCTTTTACCCACAGCCCAATCGCCGAGTCTTCATATTCGGCGAGGCCGCGCTGATGGGCGACCCGCTGCTGAACCAGTACGAAGACGTGCAGACGCTGCGGCCCGACTGGAAGCAGGTGCTCGATCAATACAAGGTCGATTACATCGTCTACAACCGTGGCGAGGCGCTGGCCAACGTCCTTGCGACGCAGCCGGACTGGACTCTCGTGTACGAGGACTCTGTAGCGGTGATTTACGTCCGTGCGAAACCGGCCTGATTGCCAGCTTAAGCCCCTCACCCTACATCCCTCTCCCCGATGGGGAGAGGGCATTGCCAACCCCTAGTAGATTCGCCAGATTTTGAAGTTCGGCGTGTCGTAGGCAGCAGCGCCGAGCGCGTCGGGCGGGGGCGTGGGCAGGTCTGCCGTCCACACGACGTACCGGATGTGGTTGTCCTGGATGAACTGCTCCAGGTCGCTCTTACCCGTCAGCACCGCGAGCGCGGTCTGAGTCTTGTTGAAATAGTCGAACGTCTCGTCATAGTGGCCGACGTACACGGTGTCGGGGCTGTAGGCGGGGATGTACAGGCCCACGCCCGGCATCGCGAGCACCCGTCCGGCAGGCTCGTTTCCGAGCCAGGTGAGCCCATCGTATGCAGCGCGCGGCACGGTGTATTGAGGCTGGGCGGCCACGGCGAGCGGCGCCAGGACCAGAAAGGCGCTTCCGATCGCCGCGAAACAGACATAAGAGAACGGCACCAGTGCCCGTGCGCGCACGCTCCGGAGGCGCGGAAGGATCGTCTCGTACATCCCGCGGGCACCCAGGATCACCAGCGGGAGGTACAGGCCGTCGAGGAAACGCCGGCGCAGGTCACCGGCGGGGTTCGGTAGATAAAGGATGGCGGCGAGCAGGACGAGCCACGCGACCAGGAACAGGTCCTCCCGGGTGCGCCGGCGCAGAACGCCTGGCAGTCCTGTCAGCGCGAGCAGGACCTGCGGTGCGATGGCGAAAAGCAGGCTGATGCTCTCCGGTGGAAGTGCGTTCTTGGAATGGAAGGTCCAGCGCTGCACCTCCGGATTGCCGACGAACGCGAGATACGAATAAAGGATGTA
>JBGQGS010000146.1:0-5651 GCA_041497555.1 Candidatus Dormibacteraceae bacterium
CCTACGCCTCGAGTTTCACCCCGTGGTCCACACGAGCCACCTGACGGGCGGCTACTTGATCCGAGCGGCCGGCTGGAAGATCGCCTGGGCCCCTGAGTTCCTCGAATTCCCCACCTGGGCGGCCGGCGCCAACCTGATGTTTGCTGAGGCGTCCGCCTGGAACCGGCCGATCCGATTCGCCCGCGGTGCGGGCGGCCACCTGAACGCGCTGGCCGTGGCAGAAGCCGCCCACGCTCACGGTGTTGGGCGCTTGGTGTTCGCCCACATCGGCAGGCCGGCGATCAAGGCCATCGACCGCGGCGAGAAGGCGCCGTTCGGTGAGTTCGGACACGATCGCCAGGTCTTCCGGCTGCGCGAACGGCGGTGAGGAGTTTCTGAGCGATTGCTGGTTCGAGTTCTGGCCCAGCGGTATTGAACCCTTATGTTTGCCCAGCCGCCGGCATGGCCGGAGTCGTCGCGGCCTCGCGCAAGGTGACAACGCGAGCCAGATCAGCAGGCGACACGATCCCGACCAGGGCACCGCCGTCGAAAACGAGCACGCGTCGTTCTATGTTGGTTCCGACGCGCTGCAGCAGGGCGGCCAGGTCCTCCGTGGGCTGCGTCGTTGGGATCTCGGATAAGGGCCGCGCGCAATCGCGCAAATGCAGCCGATTGCGATCTGAGCCAGGGATCCGCACGAGAGCCGACAAGCGCACCAGTCCGCTCAACCGGCCGGACGGGTCGTGCAGTGGATAGGTCGTGAAGTGGTACTGCGAAGCGATCGAACCAAGGAACTGCTCGACGGTGTACCAGTCGGGGACCGTAACCACTGGAGACGTCATCGCGGCGGAAACCGGCACCGACCCCAGGAGCGTCTTCATCGTCACCCCTGCTTCTTCTGCGCTGGCCGCCGAGAGCAGGAACCAGCCGATGAAGGCGATCCAGATACCGTCCAACACCGCGCCAGAGAAGAGCTGAAAGGCGCCGAACGCAATCATCAGGTACGCAAACACCCGGCCGACCCTGACGGCGTTGTGCACCCCCCGTTGACGGCTGCCGGCCCGCCACCAGAACAGCGAGCTGAGGAGACGCCCGCCGTCGAGCGGAAATGCCGGCACGAGGTTGAAGAGTCCAAGTGCCAGGTTGAGGAAAGCCAGCCAGCTGAGCAGGTCCGTGATCAAGGCTGGGGCACCGACCGCGCCGCTCACGAGCGCAAGCAGGAAGGCAATCAGTGCCACGCCAAAACTGGTCAGAGGGCCGACAATCGTGATCAGCGCCTCCGAGCGCGCGGACTGTGGCTCGCCCTCCAGTCGGGAAACACCTCCGAACAACCAGAGCGTGATTCCAGCCACCTTGACGCCGCTCCGTTGCGCAACGAGTGCGTGGGACAGCTCGTGGGCGAGGAGGCATGCGTAAAAGACTGCCGCCCCTATGACCCCGGTTACCCAATACGCAATGGCGGGTTGACCAGGTGCGTCGAACGGCAGCACGCCAGTTGCGAGCGTCCAGGCGACGAGCGCGAAGATGAAGACCAGGCTCCAGTTGAAGTCGATCTCGATCCCGAACAGCTTGCCCAGGCGGATGGTGGGTGTCACTTCAAGATGGTTCCGAGACTATCGGTGGCCGGCAATCTGGTCCCGGGTAGTCGTGGGTTTCCGGCTCAAGCATCCCTCCCTTGCAGGGGTTCGCCCCGGCCGTTGCCCATCAGCTCCCGGAACCAGGTTCACAGTACCGGCCGCCACCAGATGAATCCAGGGCCGGACGTCCGATCTTCTGCGGACCGAACGGCACGTGCGCCTCATGCGGAGGCGGAGCATGGTGGAAAGATGAATGTGGCAGCCCATCGAGACGTCATCGGGGAATTCGATCAGCTATATGCGGCGCTTGCTGAGGGCCCTCAGAACTGGATGCCCGGCATGTTCGAGTCGACAACCGCCAAGATCACGGAACTGGAGGCAGACACTCCGGTCGGCCGGCTGACCCGCTACGCGAAGATCGAGGTCGGCGCAGCCGAGGTCGCCGGCAGCGAGGTTGTCGTCCCAATCAGCTGGCGCTCACTCGAGGCGCAGACGCTGTTTCCAATCCTGAGAGGACGTCTGCGGCTCTACCGGTTGCCCGACGGGACCAACCGTCTCGAACTCGAAGGCCGATATGAACCACCGGCCGGCGCAATCGGCCGCGCCGCCGACGCAGCCGCGCTGTATGGGGTCGCCCAGGCCACGATCGACGAATTCGTCGAGCGCGTCGCCGCGGTCCTGTCCCGCAATGCCCTGGGCCGGTCGATGTCCGAGCAGGAGGCCGAGGCGCGCCTGGTGCGGGAAGAAAAGACCTGGAGATGAAGCCTGTGACTGCAGAGACCAGCGAGGTTCTGATCGCGGTCGGGGACGAGAGCATCGCCGGCGACCTTGTCATCCCCTCCCACGCCCGCGGAATCGTCCTGTTCGCCCACGGCAGCGGCAGCAGCCGCCACAGCCCGCGCAACCGTTTCGTCGCTGAGGAGCTTCAGAAGGCGGGCCTGGCGACCTTGTTGATGGACCTCCTCACGACAGCTGAGGAAAGGGTCGACGAGGTGACCGAAGGCGGCTTGCGCTTTGACATCGGTTTGCTGGCTGGGCGATTGGAGGCTTCCTCCGACTGGGTGAGAGCGAACCCTTCAACGCAGGAGCTTTCCATGGGCTACTTTGGCGCGAGCACGGGAGCGGCAGCCGCCCTCGTCGCCGCCGCCGCCGGGTGGCGGGGAAAGGTCGCGGCGGTTGTTTCGCGAGGAGGCCGGCCGGACCTGGCCAGGGAAGCGCTCAGCGTCGTCAGGGCTCCGACCCTGCTGATCGTCGGTGGCGACGATCGAGTGGTGATCGGGCTCAACCAGCTGGCGCTGGACCTGCTTTCTTGCGAAAAGCGCCTCGAGATCATCCCCGGCGCCACCCACCTGTTCGAGGAACCAGGGACGCTAGAGCGGGTCGCCGCGCTGGCCGCGGATTGGTTTCTCCGCCACCTGAAGTGACGTGATGACGCCGCGATCGGGATAGGAGCGCTGTATGGCTACCCTCCCGGCCGAACCCTTCAAGCAGCCGCCCAGCCGTTTTCGGGATCGCGCAGACGCTGGGCGCTGGCTGGCGCGACAGCTCTCTGACCTGAAGGGCCGAGACGATCTTCTCGTGCTGGGGATCCCGCGCGGTGGTGTCCCGGTTGCTTTCGAGGTCGCCAGGGCGCTGAACGCACCGCTGGACGTGATCGTCGTCCGCAAGCTCGGCTTTCCCGGCGCAGAGGAACTCGCCATGGGAGCGATCGCATCCGGGGGCGTGCGGGTGCTCAATTGGGAGGTGCTGCGGGAGATGCCGGTGCCACAGCGAGTGATCGAGGCGACCGCTGCCCGTGAGCTGAAGGAACTGGAGCGGCGAGAGCGGGTGTACCGGGGAGATCGCCCTCCCTTCGACCCCGGCGGGCGGATCGTGATCGTGGTGGATGACGGTCTGGCCACCGGGTCGACCATGAGCGCCGCGGTCACGGCGCTGCGACAGCGCCAGCCCGCGCAAATCGTGGCCGCAGTACCGGTAGGGGCGAAGGCGACTTGCCGGTCGCTCGCGCCACTTGTCGACCGCCTCGAATGCGTAATCAGCTCGGGCGCCTTCTTCGCAGTGGGCGTCTGGTATGAAGACTTCAGTCCCACCACTGACGACGAGGTCGGCCGCCTCCTCGATGAGCTGTCACCCCCAAAGCATCCGAGCCTGCCGAAGGCGCCGGCTCCGCGTTCCGAGGCGAGGCTGGGCCCTGACTTCTTCATCACGGACAACGGCAAGACGACGACCACCGTCCTGGATCAGGCCGCTGACTCGAAAGCTCCGGCCGGGCTCCAGCCGGGCGATCGGGTCTCGCTTTCGATCGAGGACGGTGCTCTTGTGTGCAGAACCCGACTGGGCGAAAGAATCGGCACCATCGAGCCCAGCTTGGCCGCACGGCTGATGCGCTTGATGCGGCGAGGCAAACGCTATGTGGCAGGAGTCCAGTCAACGGCGCAGGGCAGAATCGAAGTCCTCATCAGCGAGGCGCGCTAGGCCCACCCCACGCTTTCCTTGCCAGCGGGCACTGACGCCATCACGCCTGGCTCGGCCGACCTAGGGATGGGACCTGACCTGCTCCTTCAGTTGCGTGAGCTCACCGTCGAGCTTGTCCATCGCCAGATCAAAGGTGGCGCGCTGCTGGCGGCCGGTCTCGTGGGCGCGCAGGTCGGCCAGCCGGTGACCCAGCAGGTGCAGCGTGATCTTGACGACCTGCTGCGGTTGCCTCCGCTTCTTCAGGTCGCGGTCGAACTCGACCTCGGCCGACCTGATCAGGTCGAAGTGATCTGCAAGCGAGGCCACCTTTTGCGCGGCGTAGCTGCGAAGCGACGGTTCGACGGTGTGCGTCCGATCGTGAATGGTCACTTCCATACCAATAGGATTCTTCATCGCCGGTGTGCGGATCCACGAGTGCCGACCGTCCTGCGGATTGAGGGACCCTCCTCCGCCGCCCCCGTCAAGGCCGTTTCGAGCGTTTCGCTGCGGCTCGGGTGGACCCGGTCGCCTGCCAGTAGCCGACGTTTGGGCCCTGCCGGCCAGGTTCGTGTTCGTGCTCGTCCTGGAGAGGCCCGCTTCGGCGGAGCTTGGGGCCACGCCTCGAGTCCGCTCTGATCTCTCGTGCTTCGGGTCGTGTCCTTGCCGAGTCAGCTGGTTGACCCTCGGGCCCGGCGGGGATTGCCTCTGGTTTGGTTACCCGTTCCGTCTTTGTCAGCTTGGCCATCTCCATGCGAGCATCGTCGAACTGGTCGTTCACGGCTAGGGGCGTTCGGCCTGATCCCGCCAGGGCCGAATACCCTCAACTTCCAGGCGGTCCGGCGCTAAGGTCGAAGACACATGAGAGTCATACGGCGCGTCGTGTCCAACGGCGAGACATCGGTTCGTAACCTGATGTCGAAGTCGATTGTCGGCGGAGACCCGCGGCAGACGCTGGTCGAAGCGGCGGCCGAGATGCGCGCCCACCGTGTAAGCGCCCTCGTCGTGCTTGACAAAGAGGTAATCGTAGGCATCGTCACCGAGCGCGACTTCATGCGCGCCATCGCTGACGGCCGCGACCCGGGTCGCACGCATGTTTCGCAATACATGACCCACTCGCCAAAGACGATCGAGGCAGACGAATCAGCCGGGCAAGCGGCCGAGGTCATGATCAAGCACCGGGTACGCCATCTACCGGTCACTGTGCAAGGCCGGTTGGTCGGCTTCCTCTCCGCACGGGATCTGCTCGCCCTGAGGCCGTGGCCCAAGCTGCCGATCGGCGAGCAGTGGTGAGTAGCCTGCACTAGCGGCGAGGGTCAGCGACGGTCGCCGGCGGTCACCTTGCTGCCATCGAAGAACGCGGGGCCGGAGCGCGAGGAGCGCCCCGGCTTGACCAAGAGCCTGGCCGTGGAGCTCGGACCGTAGGGTGCTGGCACTGGCCCCCACGTGGCTTCCGAGTGGCGAAGGGCGCAAGTATCCTTCGTAGCAACCAATGGACGGCGATCTAAGACCTACCGATGTCAGCGTGGTTGAGCCAACGATGCCTGACGTTCTTGCGGCAGCTGCCCGAATCAGGCCGCACCTGGCCGCTACCCCGCTCCGCCATTCAGTTGCGATCAGCGAGATGGTCGGCACGGAGGTCTA
>JBGQGS010000147.1:0-5638 GCA_041497555.1 Candidatus Dormibacteraceae bacterium
GCGGGCACTCGCCACACCTGGCTGAAGCGATAGCGCACAGGGCAGACCTCGAAGTCGTGCAGTTGCGAGAAGCTCAGCTCAACCTCCGTGGACCGGCCGGCCGACGTCTCCGCCGGTCGCGGGCGAAGCTGTTCCAGCCGGTCCAGCACGGCTGCTACGACGGCCGGACCCCCATCGACCTGGCCGTTGGCCGCGGGCATGACCGGGAGCTCCAGCTGCTCTGCTTCGACGACAACCGAAGATTGTGGATTTGCGAGCGCCCAGCTGAGGATCTCGGCAAAGTGGTCGTGGTCGTCCACACCATTCGCACCGACGTCGCGAGCAGTGGGCTCCTCCCGCGTGGCCGTCACGTAGAGCGAATCTTTGGCTCGCGTCAGGCCGACATACACGATCCGCCGCCGCTCGCCGATCGCCAGCGCGACCGCCGGCGCGCCAGGCGAAGTCTCCAGGTACCGAGGATGCTTCTCTCCCCGCCAGGTCTTGATCACGAAGCCAAGGCCGTCGGGATCGAAGAAGAGTCGCTCCGTGTCTCGCGGCCTCGGCGGCCGGAGGTTGACCAGGAAAACAACCGGGAACTCGAGGCCCTTGGCGGAATGGATGGTCAGGAGCGAGACGGCCTCGGCCGCGGCGGATTCCTCGGCAGCCTCGCCCACGGGCAGCTCGGCGTCGATCACCTGATCCAGATGTCGAACGAAATCCCCGATACCGGCGAGCGATAGGTCGCGCTCGAACCGTCCCGCAAGCTGAAAGACCTTGCGCAGGTTCAGCAACGCGCGAGGGCTGCCGTCCCGATGAGCGCGCAGCTCCGCCCAACGGAGGTAACCGCTCTCCTCGAGCAAGCGGTTCAGGATGTCCGCCACCGTCAGGGCATCTCGGAGCTTTCCCAATCGGTCGGTCAGCTCGACCAGCCTGAGCGCCTCGCGGGCCACCTTTTGATCCATCTCCGGGAAGCCCTCGCGCCCGGATTCGTCAAAGCAATCCCGCAGCCGCATGCCCGACCGGCCCGAGCGTCGAGCGGCCAGCCGGTACATGCCGCTGTCCGGCAGCCGGACGATGGGGCCCTGCAGGATGCGCACGAACGCCCCGTCATCCATCGGGTTCTCGGTCAGGCGAAGGAGCGCCAGCACGTCCTTGATCTCCTGGCGGTCGAAGAATCCGGACCCGCCGCTCGTGATGTACGGAATGCCCTGCCGGCGAAGCTCGTCCTCGAACTCGCGGGGAAGCATGCGAATCGAATGGGCGAGGATCGCGATATCGGCGAAGGCACGACCCCCAACATGGAGGCGGCGGATCGCCTGCGCAACCGATCTCGCCTCGGTCCGTGAGTCAGGCGCCATGATCAAGGTGACGGGCTTGGGTACCGCGCCACGCGTCGCGACGAGGTCGGGTTCTCCCGCGAAATCCGGGTCGCGGCGAATGAAATCGGTGGCGCAGTCGAGGATGCCCTGGTACGAGCGCCGGTTGTGGGTCAACGGGAGCGGGCGGCCGGGGAACCGGCTGCGAATGTTTTCGATCTCAGCGTCACGCCAGCCGTAGATCGACTGCTTGGCGTCACCGACGACGGCGACGTTTCCGAAGTTGTCGGCCGCCAGCAGCCGGATGAGGTCGAGCTGGATGCGGTTGGTGTCCTGGAACTCGTCGACCAACAGGTAGCGGAACCGTTCTCGGCAGCGGCGGCGAAACTCGGGCACTCGCTCGAGCGCATCGATGACGTCGAGGATCAGATCGTCGAAGTCGCGTAGCCCGCCGGCCTGCAGCGCATCCTCATACGTCTTGTAGACCAGGAACAGCACCTCGATCGCTTCGAGCTCGGCACGCGATGGGTCAGGACCGCCCGGACCGTTAGAGGCCCGACCGCTCGCGCGCGCGCCCCAATTCTGTGCGTGGAGCTCGAGCGCGCGGATGTGAAAACGCGCCGGCGTGATGCCTCGCCCCTTGAGCTTGAGCAGGAACCGCAGTCCTGATCGCAGCAGGTCGTCCAGGTCTTCGACTGCGAGCGCGGAAAAGGCGTCCGGATCGAACGGGGCCGCTGCGCCGCTGCGCAGCCTGGCGATGAGCTGCTGCTCGAACAGCCGTTGGCCGGTTTCATCGAGCACCCGCAGCTCGCGCGGCGCGCCCACCAGGTAGGCGAACTCGTCGAGCAGCCGGGCGCACGTGCCGTGGAACGTGCCGATCCAGGCTCCGTCCATGACCTCGGGACCGAGCTCCGGACGCCTCGCAGTTAGCTCCCTCGTAATCCGCTGCCTGAGCTCCTCAGCCGCGCGGTCGTTGAACGTGACCGTGAGGATCCGATCCGGGCCGACTCCCTGTTCGACCAGCCAGCAGAACCGCTCGGTCGCGGTGAACGTCTTGCCCGTACCGGGTCCTGCGGCGATGAGAAACGCGCCCGCAGGCCCGGCGTGAGCGGCGGCTGCCTGCTCGGGGCTGGGCGAGACTGTCCTTGGAAGGCGCATGGTGCTCATTCCGGAGGCGCGCCTCCGTACGGGCAAACCGCGGCATGCGGGCAACCGCCGAAACGCGTGACGCACGTGCCCGCGAGCTCTCGAGGCGCGGGCTCGAAATGACCTGCCTTGATGCGCCCCATCGCCTGCACGACGATCGCGCGGCTGCGGTCGAGGTCTTCTGTCGTCAACAGCCTCTCGCGATATTCCTTGAGACCGGCGGTCCGCCCAACGCTGAAAATGTCCTGCCTCATGCCGCCCCAGACCCAATCCTTTGGGTACCAGAGGGAGAGGAACCGCGGCTGGAAGCCAAGCGGCTTGCCTTCCTCGTCGACCCCGTCCTTGCAGGCGAGGTAGTAGAGCGCCAGCTGGACGTCGTACAGCTCGGGTCCGAAGTACGCTTCGTACGCGTACTTCATGGGCTTACCCGATCCGGTCTTGTAGTCGACCACCTCAACCTCGCCGTCCCCGACGTCGTTGACGCGGTCGATCTTGCCCACGATCTCCGATCCATCGAGCTGCAGGCGGAACCGGCGCTCGATGGCAACTGTGCGCAGCCTGCGGATCAGCTGCATGCCGGTCACGAACTTGATGTAGTTGCCGAGAAGCGACCGGACCTGGCGCTCCTCGCGCTTGCGGTCGAGCACGCCCTCCATGCGCGAGAGATAGCCGTCGAGGTGGCGCTGCAGCGAGGCCTCGAGCCACTCCTTCTGATGTTCAGAGTCGAGCGGCCGCCAATCGCCTTCCTCGGCGTGGAAGTCCTCGAGCACCTCGTGCAGGAAACCGCCGCGCTCCATGGCGACCGAACGAGGCTCCTCGACAAGGCCAGGATGGTGGTTGTACCAATAGAGACGGGGACACTTGAGATAGTCGTTGAGGGTGGTTGGGCTGAAGTGATCGATCTGCACCGAGGTTGGATTGCGATCACCCCCGTAGCACTCGAAGGGCTCGCCCGACTCGGGATCCATGAGAAACGCGACGTCGAGGCCCAACGCCGCGGCGCGCGCCGGGACGCCGTTCGTCAGCGCCGCGCGGTGTGAAGCGAGCAGGACCTCCGCCTCGCGCGACACCAGCACGTCGCCCGGCTGGAGCCGGGATGAACCGCGAGTGAGGGTCCGGGATTCCGCGTCGGGCGCGGCCATGTCGAGGAAGACGGACGGACCTGCCTGGCGTAGGTAGGCGTCGGCATAGGTCAGGTAGAGCCGCCGCCGGGCACGAGTCATCGCGACGTAGGCGAGCCGCGCCTCCTCCGCCAGGTGTCCATCCGGGTCAGAAGGCCACGACGGCATGAAACCGACCTTGAACCCCTCCAGCCACGCGCGATCGTCGGCGTCGAGGAGCGGGTGCGGGCGCGCCGGCAGCGGAAAAAGGCCGTGGGCGAATCCCGCGCAGAAGACGACCTCGAACTCGAGGCCTTTCGCCTGGTGGACCGTCATCACCTGGACGGCGTCCCGACGGCCCGAGGCCGGCTCGCTGTCATCCGCCGCGGCGGCCAGCAGCGTCTCCAGCGAACCCGAGATGTCGGACAGCTTCGGCGGCGAACCGAGCAACCGCTCGTGAACAGCCTCGATCGCCTCGAGGCCTTCGATCGCAGCGCGAAGGTCCGAGATCGCCTCGGCGCGCTGCTCGTCCGGAAGCTCCAGGTCGAGGAGGCGCCGCATCGCACCGTCCTCGATCAGAACCGAGTAGGCCAGGCTCGCGAGCGATAGCCTCGGAGCGCGGCCGAGAAGGCGGTGGCGCGCAACCATTGCGGCGTGCAGGCTGTCCAGCTCATCCTGGGAGAGAAAGGCCATGTAGTCGGGTTCGGCCCGGGCTGGCTGAGGCTCTTGCGCCGGGGCCTCAGCACCCCAAGGCAGGGGATGGCGCTGCGGGTCACGCGCCGCCAATGCGTACATCAGCCGACGCATCACCCGGAGGAGGGGGCGGCCATTTTCGCGTGCATGCGCACGGAGCCGGCCAAGGGTTCTCGCTCCGACCCCGCCAAGGCTTGACGCAAGCGCGCCTTCGAACGCCTCCGGATCGTCGGGATGGCGCAGCGATTCGAGATAACCGACGAGAAACCGCACGACCTCGTTGCGCGCGGTGGCGCCCGACCCACGGACCTCGTAAGGCAGGCCCAACGCGCGCAGTGCCTCTTCGAAGGGAGCGCCGAGTGAGGTCGTGCTCCGCAGCAAGATCGCGAAGTCGCCATACCGAAGCCCGGGCGACTCTGCATGAAAGCGCTTGATCTCGCGGGCGACAAAGGACGCTTCGTCGACAGGGTCGCTCTCGCGGGTGACGACAACAGCCGGCGGCGCAGAACCGACCAGAGTCCGCAGGCGCCGCGGCTCGCGGCCGGGATGTGTCGCGACGAGCAACCGCTCGCCGCCGTCGAGCGCCTCCTGCGAACAGCGGTGGCAATCCTCGAGGCGCAGCGTGGCGCTGCCGTACACCGCCGCGAAGTCACGACTGAGCAGGCGCGGAACGGTCCCACGGAATCCGTAGATCGACTGGTCCGGATCTCCGACCACGACCAGGCGCGGACGCGTCTCGGAAGGCGCGACCAACTGGAGCAGCTCGAACTGCGCTGGGTCAACGTCCTGGAACTCGTCAACGAGGATCAGGCGAAACTGCGCGCGCAGCTTGTCTCGCAGCGGCCCGTTCGACTGGAGCAGCTCGATCGCCCCGGAGATGAGGTCGCGGAAGTCGAGCATCCGTGCTTTCTGCAGGCGAAGCTGGTAAGCCTGGTAGACGGACGCCAGCACGCGAAGTCGCTCGCTTCCGCTCGCCTCGGACGCTAGAACAAGCGCCGAGGGATGGACGAGGTTCTGCTTCATCAGCGCCACAAAGGTCAGGACATCGCGCGCGAATGCATCCGACCTGCGGACTCCTTCCAGAGCGCCGAGCGCCGAAGCGTCCAGCTCGGCAAGGACCCGGCGCATGACCAACCATTCCTGGAAGCCGTTGAGCAGGAGCCGCTCACGATCCGGCCAATGCTCGCGCAGGAGACGGGCGCAGAAGCTGTGGAAGGTCGAGATCCAGGCCTCGCCGTACTCGTCATGCAGTCGCTCGTCGATTCGCCGGGAGATCTCATCCGCGGCGCCGGTCGAGAAGGTGAGGACGAGGATTTCTCCGCGGCCGGCCAGGCGCTCCCGCACGGCCTGCTCGTACAGGTCGACCAAGGCATGCGTCTTGCCGGTGCCCGGCCCGGCGAGCAC
>JBGQGS010000148.1:0-5633 GCA_041497555.1 Candidatus Dormibacteraceae bacterium
GTCAGCGCGCCGGTTCCGGTGCCCGCCTCTAGCACCTTCGCCCCCGGGTAGATGTCAGCTGCGATCAGGATCGCTCCCAGGTCCTTGGGGTAGATGGGCTGCGCCTGGCGCTGGCGGCCTGTCACCTGCTCGGCGAACGTCGGCCGGACCGCCAGCAGGCGCGCGCCCATCTGCGTGGTGACGATCACACCTTCGGGGCGGCCGATGAGGTCGTCATGGTTGATCAGACCCGAGTGAAGCGAATGGCGCTCGCCGGCCTTCAGCCGCACGCGGTGCCGCCGGCCGACCTTGTCGACGAGGAGGATCAGCTCTCCCTCACTGAGCGGCCGGATCATTCGGATTTATGGGCGCGGATCAGGCAGTGCCAGTACGCGTGCCGCAGCCTCCCATCCCGCCGCTCCGGATGCAGCTGTGAACGTGCCTCGCCCTGCGCCGCCTCGATCACGCCGGCGAGCTCTTCGGCCAGCGGTGGCGCGACGGCCATGGTGCGCATCCATTCGTCGTAGTCCCAATCCAGCTCGCGCGCTGTCGCCAGCTCGACCTCGAATCCGGCGCTCCGGATCCGCTCGACCCATTCGTCGACGGTCAGCGACTTGACATGGGACGGATCGCGCCGAACCTCCACCTCGTGCAGCACCTCACGCGCGGCAGCCGGCGGCGCGCAGTCGATGAACGCGGCGTCTCGGTCCGGCTTGAGGACACGAAACGCCTCTGCCAGGAAGGCGTCCACGTCGGGAAAGTGATGCGGCGCCGCACGGACCGTGTACAGGTCGAACGTCTCGTCCTGGAACGGAAGATCGGCGGCGTCGCCCAGAACCCAGTCAGCGTTCTTGACCGACTTCTCGACGGTGATGCGATGTGCCTGGTCGAGCATCTCCCGCGTCAGGTCGAGTCCGATCACCCGGCGCACATAAGGGGCCAGGGCGAATGCGGTGTTGCCCGTCCCGGTCGCCACGTCCAGGGCGAGGTCGCCCGGTTTGGGGCGGGCCAGCTCGAGCACCTCCTGCAGCCGTTCGGATGAGGAGTGGAACGTCGAGCGCGTGTAGTTGGCGGCCACCGGCGCGAATCTCGAGCGAACGTCGTCACGCACGAAGTGAGTCTATTGTTCCCGTCGTGGCCAAGGCGACTGCCAAATGGTCGGGTGAGAAGGTCAGGTTCGACATCAAGTCCGAATCAGGTCACTCCGCCGCCGTCGACGAGCCACCCATCTTCGGCGACGACTCCGCGATGCGTCCGACCGAGATGCTGCTGGGGGCGCTTGGCGGCTGTACCGGCCTCAACGCCGTCCTGCTGCTGAAGAAGTTCAAGCAGCCGCTCAGGTCGCTGGAGGTCGAGGTCGAGGGCGAGCAGGATAAGGAGTGGCCACGCGCATTCAGCAAGATCGACGTCACGTTTCACATCGGTTGGGACGGTAAGTACGACAAGGAGCTGGTCGAGCGGGCGCTCGACATGGCCTGCAACCGCTACTGCCCGATCCACGCGACGCTGTCACAGGGGACCAAGATCGAGCACCACCGAAAAGACTCTCACTGAGAAAAAGACGAAGTGGAGCCTCAGGCCGGATTTATTCCGGCCGTCACCTAGCGTTTCCATTCCAATCACCAACTGACAACGTGTTACTTCCCCCACCGGGCAGGCCTGCCTGCCCGGTTAATGAAGGCCCATCTAGAATTAACCCGCTCCCAAAAGCCCCCTGTACGTGTGAGGCCGCTTCGGAAACTTGCTCGAGAGCTACGTCCCACTTCTGATCTTCGTCCTGATCATCCTCGGCCTACTCGGAGCATTGGTCACCCTGAGCTTCGTGCTCGGACCCTCCAAGCCCTACAAGGCCAAGCTCGCACCCTATGAGTCGGGCATCGTCTCCGACAGCCCGGCGCACCGCCGCATGTCCGTGCGCTTCTACCTCACGGCGATGCTCTTCATCATCTTCGACGTCGAGGCCGTCTTCTTCTACCCGTGGGCGGTTCTGCTGCGCCAGCTCAAGTGGTTCGGCCTGATCGAGATGCTCGTCTTCATGGGCATCCTGCTCATCGCCCTGGCGCACATCTGGCGCAAGGGAGGGCTGGATTGGGAATAGAAGACCTCGCGGAGTCGCTCGGGCACAACGTGCTGACGACCACGCTCGGCAAGCTGGTCGGCTGGGGGCGCGGCAACTCGGTGTGGCCCGCCCAGTTCGGCCTCGCGTGCTGCGCCATCGAGATGATCGCGACGGCGACGGCCGGAGTCGACATCGCCCGCTTCGGTTCGGAGGCCATGCGCGCATCGCCCCGGCAGGCCGACCTCATGATCGTGTCCGGCCGCGTCTCGCAGAAGATGGCGCCGGTGCTGCGCACCGTCTACGACCAGATGCCCGAACCGAAGTGGGTCATCTCGATGGGCGCGTGCGCGTCGACCGGAGGCGTGTTCAACAACTACGCGCTTCTGCAGGGCGTGGACAAGATCGTCCCGGTCGACGTCTACATCCCGGGCTGCCCGCCCCGGCCGGAGGACCTGCTGAACGCGCTGATGATCCTGCAGGCGAGGATCAAGGCCCAGGGGATTCTGCCGCGGCAGTGAGAATCCCCGAGAACCTCGTGGTCGAGCGCGGTATCAGTGCCGGTGACGCCTGGGTGACAGTCGAGCCCGGCAACGTAAGAGACGCCCTCCAGTCGTTGAAGGACGGCGGCTTCCGGCTGCTCGTCTTCCTCACCTGCGTGGACCACCTCGCGGACGCCTCTCGCACCTGGCCGGGCCGTTACGAGATCGTCTACGAGCTGCGCAACCTGGAGACGAAGGAACTGCTTCGCGTGCGCGCGTTCGTCGACGGCGACCCGCCGCACATCGACTCGGTGCACGACCTCTTTCCACCTGCCAACTGGGACGAGCGCGAGACCTACGACCTGTTCGGCATCGTCTTCAACGACCATCCCGAGCTCACCCGCATCCTCATGCCCGACGACTGGGTCGGCCACCCGCTGCGCCGCGACTACCCGGTGGGCGGCGAGGTCGTGGAATTCTCGGAAGAGCACAAGACCTGGCAGACCGCCCCGGACGAAGCATGAGCTTTAGTGTCGCGTCCCCGAAGTTCCTTGCGGAACTCAGGAACACGACACTGTGACCGAGGGCGTGACGATCACCAAGACCGGCGAACAGGGCGCCTTCGGCGGCGAGCTGCTCACGGTCAACTTCGGGCCACATCACCCGTCGACCCATGGCGTGCTGCGGCTCATCGTCGACCTCGACGGCGAGCAGATCCGCCGCATCAAGCCGGTCATCGGCTACCTGCACACCGGGATCGAGAAGCAGATGGAGGCGTTGCGCTGGCAGCAGGGCGTCGTGGTGACGGACCGCCACGACTACCTGTCGCCGCCCATCAACAACCTCGCCTACGCGCTAGCCGTGGAAAGGCTGATGGGCGTGGAGGTGCCTTCGCGCGCCCAGGCGCTGCGCGTGATCATGTCGGAGCTCACGCGCCTGTCCTCGCACCTGGTCTGGCTGGGGACGAGCGGGCTCGAGCTCGGCGCGATGTCGATGGTCATGTACTGCTTCCGCGAGCGCGACACCATCCTCGACATGAACGAGGAGATCTCCGGTTACCGGATGCACACGTCGTACATCCGCCCCGGAGGCGTGATGGCGGACGCCACGCCGCGCTTCCTCGAGATGCTCGGCGCGTTCATCCGCGAGATGCCGGGGCATATCGACGAGTACGAGGACCTGCTGACCATGAACCCGATCTGGCGCTCGCGCACGATCGGCATCGGCCGGCTGTCGCCGGAGGACGCGAAAGTGCTGGGCGCGAGCGGTCCCATGCTCCGCGGTTCCGGCATCGCGTGGGACCTGCGCAAGGCGATGCCCTACTCGGGCTACGAGAGCTACGACTTCGAGATCGCGACGTCGAACGACTGCGACTGCTACGGCCGGTACCTGGTCCGGATCAAGGAGATGCGCGAGGCGGTCAAGATCCTGCGCCAGGCGCTGGACAGGCTGCCGGACGGACCGGTCAACGTCGACGATCGCAAGATGCTGCCGCCGCCACGCGAAGAGCTCGAGACCTCGATGGAGGCGGTGATCCACCACTTCAAGCTCTTCACCGAGGGCTACTCGGTGCCTGCCGGCGACGTGTACGTCGCGGTCGAGTCGGGCCGCGGCGAGAACGGGTGTTACGTGGTCAGCGACGGCACGCACAAGCCGCGCCGCGTGAAGTTCAGGTCCGCGTCGTTCGTCAACCTCCAGGCGCTCGAGCGGATGGCTCTCAACCACATGGTCGCCGACATGATCGCGATCATCGGCACGGCGGACGCCGTGCTCGGGGACGTCGATAGATGAAAGTTACGAGCGCACTTTCGTCCCACCTGATCGACGAGATCAAAGCATTGCCCGCGCGCTACCCGCAGCCGCGCTCGGCGGTGATGCCCGCGCTCGACCTCGCCCAGGAGGAGCTCGGCTACCTCACGCCCGAGGCGATGACCGAGGTCGCGACCGCGCTGCAGCTCGACGCGGGATACGTCGAGGGCGTCGCGACCTTTTACACGCTCTTCCACCTCGAGCCCATCGGTAAGCACCGGTTCTACGTCTGCACCAACCTCAGCTGCACGCTGCGCGGCGCGGAGGAGATCGTCGAGCACCTTCGCGGCGCGATCGGGGTCAAGGAGCCGGGCGAGGTCTCGTCCGACGGGCTCTTCTCGTACGAGGAGGTCGAGTGCATGGGGGCATGCGAGTACGCGCCGATGTGCAGGGTCGACCACCGGTACCACTACGACCTGACACCGGAAAGGATCGACCAATTGATTGCCGAGAGGCGTGGAGGTCAAACAGGTCACCTCCCCGCTGGCGGGGAGGTGGCGCGCAGCGCCGGAGGGGCGGTGGAGTCCGCGCCGACGCCAAAGAAGCCTCGCGCTCCGCGGAAGAAGAAGGCCGATGGCTGAGCAGAGGGGGACTGTCGGTGGGCCGGTGCTGACAGAGTGGTTTGCCAAGCCGCACCTGCACACCGTCGACGTCTACGAATCGCTCGGCGGCTACTCGGCACTGCGCAAGGTCGTCACGACCATGACGGCGCAGCAGGTCATCGACGAGGTCAAGATCTCCGGGCTGCGGGGGCGTGGGGGCGCGGACTTCCCGACGGCGATGAAGTGGTCTTTCGTCCCGAAGGACCACCCGGGACCGAAGTACATCGTGGTCAACGCCGACGAGTCCGAGCCCGGCAGCGCCAAGGACCGCTACCTGATGGAGAACTCCCCGCACATGCTGGTCGAAGGAGCCGCGATCGCGAGCTTCGCCATCGGCGGGCACGAGGCATGGGTCTACATCCGGGGCGAGTACGACCTCCCCTACGAGATGCTGCGCGACGCCATTGCGGAGGCCCACGCGAAGGGCTACCTCGGCGACCATCCCTTTGGCACCGACCACTCGCTCGACGTCCGGCTGTACCGCGGGCACGGCGCATACATCTGCGGTGAGGAGACGGCGCTCCTCGAGTCGCTCGAGGGCAAGCGCGCCCAGCCCCGTTCCCGCCCCCCATTCCCCGCCGTCAAGGGCGCCTGGGGGATGCCGACCGCGGTCAACAACGTGGAGTCCCTGTCGACCGTGCCCTGGATCCTCCGCCACGGCGGCGCGGAGTACGCCAAGCGCGGGACCGAGAAGGCGAAGGGCAC
>JBGQGS010000149.1:0-5491 GCA_041497555.1 Candidatus Dormibacteraceae bacterium
CTTTTCTCCAATGCGCACACCGCACTCCTGATCTCCGCGATCGTCACCCTAATCGCCCTGGGCATGTTCGGCTACGTCAAGGGCCGGTTCACGGGCGCGCGTCCGCTGATCAGCGCTGTGCAGACGGTTGTGATCGGCGGGATCGCCGCCGCCGCGGCCTTCGCGCTCGCCCGCGCGATCTCTTAAGGGGTAGACCCGAGGATTCGGCGGACTTCTCTTGCCACCTCGACGTCTTCGCGGGCTTTGACGACGAGCGTCGGGACCTTGGCCGAGGGAGCACTGACATCGGCGTCGATGACCAGGTTCGCATTCAAGGTGGGTCCGATCTCGAGCCCGAGAAACCGCAATCCGGACACGGCCGCAGCACGGACCTGCGGCGCGTGCTCTCCCACGCCACCCGTGAACACCAGCGCGTCGAGCCCGTCCATCGCCGCGGCCATCGCCGCGATGCAGGCGCGAAGCCGGTGGATGTAGACGTCAAACGCGAGCCGAGCGTTCTCGTCGCCCGCCGACAGCTTCTTGAGCAGCTCCCTCATGTCCCCGGTGCCGGCGAGCGCCTCGAGGCCTGAGTGCCGATCGAGAGTCTCGGTCATCTGAGCCTCGGTGATGCCCGCGTGCCTTTGCAGCCACAGCACCAGCCCAGGGTCGATGCTGCCGGAACGCGTCGCCATGACGAGGCCTTCGAGCGGTGTGAAGCCCATCGTCGTGTCGACGGACCGGCCGCCCCAGACCGCCGCGAGCGAGGCGCCTGAGCCCAGGTGGCACGTGACGACTCTGAGCTCCGACTCGCGACGCCGAAGCATCTCGGCCGCCCGTCGTGCCGCATAGGCGTGAGAGAAGCCGTGGAACCCGTAGCGCCTGACGCCGAACCGCTGTCGCCACTCGGACGGGATGGCGTAGGTCGACGCGGCGGCGGGCATCCGCGAATGGAACGCCGTGTCGATGCAGGCGACCGCGGGCACTCTCGGAAGCAGAAGCCGCACCGCAGCGATTCCCGCTACCGCGGCCGGCAGGTGAAGCGGGGCGAGGTCGGTGATCGTCGCCAGGTACCGGATCACCTCTGGGTCGACTCGCACCGAGGCCGGATAGCGTGGGCCGCCGTGCACGACCCGGTGTCCGACGGCGTCGACTTGACCCATCGCACCGACTGCCGAATCGAGTGTGGTGTCATCGAGCTGGCCGCGCGGCGCCTCGAAATCGTGCTCGGCGAGCACCCTATCGTCGGGAGCGACCAGGCTCACCTTCAACGAGCTCGACCCGGCGTTGACGACGAGTACTCTCAACCCCACCCCCACACCGGCCCTTCGGGCCACCTCCCCATGAATGGGGAGGTAATCTCGCGCATCCTTAGTGGGGCCAGGTCCAGTCGCGTGTTTCGGGTGGGTCTTCTCCGTGGTCGCGCGTGTACTGCCGGTGCTTGAGCCGTTGGTCCACCATGAGCTGGCGGACGTGCGCTGCCTTCGAGCCGAGACCCGGCACGCGATCGATCACGTCCATGACCAGATGAAACCGATCGAGGTCATTGAGCATGGCCATGTCGAACGGAGTGGTGGTCGTGCCCTCTTCCTTATAGCCCCGGACGTGGATGTTGACGTGGTTCTCGCGGCGATAGGTCAGCCGGTGGATGAGCCACGGGTAGCCGTGGAACGCGAAGATCACCGGCTTATCGCGCGTGAAGATGTCGTCGAACTCCGCGTCCGACAGCCCGTGCGGGTGCTCGCTTGGTGGCTGCAGCCGCATGAGGTCGACGATGTTCACGACTCGGACCTTCAGATCCGGGAGATGGCGCCGGAGCAGATCCGCCGCGGCAAGGACCTCGAGTGTCGGCACATCGCCGGCACAAGCCAGCACGACGTCCGTTTCGTGGCCCGCATCGCTGCTCGCCCAGTTCCAGATGCCCAGCCCCCGCGTGCAGTGCGCGATGGCGTCCTCCATGGACAGGTAGTTGAGGGCGGGCTGCTTGCCGGCAATGATCACGTTGACGTAACTGCGGCTGCGCAGGCAGTGGTCGACGATCGACAGCAGCGTGTTGGCGTCGGGCGCCAGGTACACGCGGATGACTTCCGCCTTCTTGTTCATGACGTGGTCGATGAAGCCAGGATCCTGGTGTGAGAACCCGTTGTGGTCCTGGCGCCAAACGTGCGACGACAGCAGGTAGTTCAACGATGCGATCGGACGGCGCCACCGGATCTGGCGCGTGACCTTCAACCACTTCGCGTGTTGGTTGAACATCGAGTCGACGATGTGGATGAACGCCTCGTAACAGTTGAACAGCCCGTGACGGCCGGTGAGCAGGTAGCCCTCGAGCCAGCCTTCGCACAGATGCTCACTGAGCACCTCCATCACCCGCCCGTCCGGGCCGAGATGGTCGTCGTTCGGCTTGAGCTCGGCGTCCCACGCACGGTCCGTCGCCTCGAACACCGCCTGGAGCCGGTTCGAGGCCGTTTCGTCCGGTCCCATGATCCTGAAGTTGTCGGGATTGTCGCGGATGACGTCGCGCAGGTACACGCCCAGCACATGAGTCGCCTCGCTGGTGGTCGTGCCGGGCTTGGGCACGGGCACGGCATAGGATCGGAAGTCCGGGAGCTTCAGGTCCTTTAGCAGCTCACCCCCGTTGGCGTGAGGATTGGCGCTCATCCGGCGCGTGCCGCGCGGCGCCAGGGTGGCCAGCTCCGGCATCAAGCGACCGGATTGGTCGAACAGCTCCGCGGGGCGGTAGCTGCGCATCCAGTCCTCGAGGATGCGTACGTGGTCGGGCTTGGCCTGGAAGTCGGTGACCGGGACCTGGTGCGCGCGGAACGTGCCCTCGATCTGCAGGCCGTCCACGGTCTTGGGGCCGGTCCACCCCTTCAGCGTGCGGAGCACGATCATCGGCCAGCGCGGCCTCTTCTTCTCGCCGCGCGCGCGCGCCGACTGTTGGATGCGGCCGATCTCGTCGAGCGCCCAGTCCAGCGCCGCGGCCAACTGCTGGTGCACGGAATCCGGGTCGTCGCCGCTGACGAAGATCGGTGCATGCCCGTAGGCGTCGAGGAGCTCGCGGAGCTCGTGCTCGGGGATCCGCGCGAGCACGGTTGGGTTCGCGATCTTGTATCCGTTCAGGTGCAGGATCGGCAGCACGGCCCCGTCGCGCCGAGGATTCAGGAACTTGTTCGAGTGCCAGCTCGCAGCGAGCGGCCCGGTCTCAGCCTCGCCGTCGCCGACGATGCAGAAGACCGTGAGGTCTGGATTGTCGAAGGCCGCGCCGTATGCATGCACCAGCGCATAACCGAGCTCGCCGCCTTCGTGGATCGAGCCCGGCGTTTCGGGTGCGACGTGACTGGGGATGCCGCCCGGAAATGAGAACTGCCGGAACAGCTTGCCCATGCCCTGGGCGTCCATCGTGATGTCCTGGTAGAACTCGGTGTACGTCCCTTCGAGGTAAGCGTTTGCCACTGCCGCGGGCCCGCCGTGGCCCGGGCCCATGATGTAGATCGCGTCCAGGTCCCGCTTCTTGATGACCCGGTTGGCGTGCGCGTAGATGAGGTTCAGGCCCGGCGTCGTGCCCCAGTGCCCCAACAGCCTTGGCTTGATGTCCTCCAGTGTGAGCGGCTCCCGGAGCAGCGGGTTGTCCAGGAGGTAGATCTGGCCGACCGACAGGTAGTTCGCCGCGCGCCAGTAGCCGTGGATCAGGCGCACTTCCTCGTCGCTCAGCGGATGGCTGCGCGTGATGTCGGGAATGCTCGCCGCCGCGATCCTGCTGTGCCCCGGAGTGCTCACTTCTGACTGCTCCCATCATGGCAGGGGCCGATTGGCACGTGATTCAAAGGGAGTTCAGCACTGGGCTCAACGCTCCATCCAGGGAACACTCCAATCGAGGTGCTGGAAAATTGAGCCCCGTGGCTTCCAGCTCGCCGACCGAGCACGATTTGCTCGAATGGATTCCGGACGCGGTCGTGGTCTCGGACCTCGCCGGCGTCATCGTCTTCGTCAACCGCGGCGCAGAGCAAATGACCGGCTATCGAAAGGACGAGCTGTTAGGTCGAAAGATCGAGGTGCTCGTCCCCGCGAATCGTCGCTCTCTCCACGCGCGCCACCGACGCGACTACTACGCCCGCCAGGACGGTGTGCGGCCGATGGGAGCTTCGGCGCATGACTTCCCGGTTCGCCGCAAGGACGGCACCGAGCTATCGGCGGACATCGCGCTGGGACCGGTGAAATCACGCGGCAAGCGGCAGACCATTGCTGTCATCCACGACATGACCGAGCGCCGGAAGCTTGAAGAGGCGCTCGAGCATCGCGCTCTTCACGACCCGCTCACCGACCTTCCCAACCGGACGCTGTTCTTCGATCGCTTGAACCAGTCGCTGCAGGGCGCAAGGCGTGACGGCAAGCAGGTCGCGCTGGTGATGCTCGACCTGGACGGCTTCAAAGCGGTCAACGACGCGTACGGCCACGCGGCTGGTGACGAGCTGTTGAAGGAGATTGCCGACCGCCTGCGCATGGGGCTGCGCGCCACCGACACCGCGGCGCGCCTTGGCGGGGACGAGTTCGCCTGGATCCTTCCCAGGGTCAGCGGACGCCCGGCGGCCGAACGGATGGTGAGGCAGCGCCTGGCGGCGCTGCAGGGCGCCTTCCGGGTCCTCAACGAAAGAGTTGACATCGGGGTCTCCGCCGGGATCGCGATGTATCCGGACGACGGGCGCGACGTCGACACCTTGATGCGAAACGCCGACTCTGCGATGTACTCGGCCAAGCGGGAAGGTCGCGGGCTGGTGTTCTACCTCTCCACCCACGGGCGCAAGACCTCGGGCGAGTAGTCTTGCTAGCTGATTCTGTGACCACGGTCTATCCCGCCCACCGTGAGGCGACGATCGTCCTGCGTGATGGGTCCACGCTGGCGGTCCGGCCGATCCGCCTCGGGGACGAGGCCGAGCTGGCGCGCTTCTTCTCCGCTCTTTCGCTCGAATCCCGGGTCTTCCGCTTCTTCGCCGCCGTCGCCAACGCCGACTCGTCGGCGAAAAAGATGGTCCAGGTCGACTACACGTCTCGTTACGGGATCGTGGCCCTTGCGGGAGCGCCCGAACAGATCGTGGGCCACGCGATGTACGTCAGCATCGAGCCGAGGAAGGCCGAGCTTGCGCTTGCCATCGCAGACGCATACCAGGGTCGCGGCTTGGGCACAATCCTCCTCGGCCAGCTTGCGGAGGCCGCCGCCTCGGCCGGGATCGAGGTCCTCGAAGCCGTCGTCCGGCCCGAGAACCACCGGATGCTGACAATGCTGCGCGAGAGCGGATTTCCCGTCCACGCTCGCTCTGAGCCCGGTGAGGTCCACGCGGAGCTGCCGACGATCCTGACCCCAGAGGCCCTGCGGCAGTTCGAAGACCGTGACCGGATCGCTGCCGTGGCTGCGGTCACGCACCTGCTCGCCCCACATTCCGTGGCTGTCATCGGCGCTTCACGGACTCGAGGCCGAATCGGCGCGGAGCTCTTTCACAACCTCGTTTCGAATGGC
>JBGQGS010000150.1:0-5480 GCA_041497555.1 Candidatus Dormibacteraceae bacterium
ATCGACGACCGCGATCAAAGGCCTGACCGGACTCGATGTGCCAAACCTAATCGGCGGCGCGCTCGGCCGAGGCTTCGGCGAGCGGCTGCGCACCGGGGACGGCGCAGGCGGCAGCGACGTCGGCAGCGCGGCGGACCGGATCAGCGAGATCGCCGGCGGCGGACTGAGCGCGATGAAGGCGCGAGCTACGGAAGCGACGGCGAAGGCAGAGGCGGTGGCGGAAGAGGCCGACACCAAGGCCGCAGCAGGGGTTCAGAAGGCGGCGGTCGCTGCCGATAAGGCCGCCGGCGCTGTTGAGAAGGCGGCCTCTGCGGCCGACGCGAAGGCGACTGCGGTGGCGGCCAAGCTGGCGGCTTCCGGCGCAGTGCAAGGTACTTCCCCTTCCGAGGGCAATGTCGAGCAGTGGGCGAAATGGCTTGCGGCACAGCTGCGCCAGGCGCCCAACATCCAGCTTTACGACGCCCTTCGACTCTCGGACCTGGCGGACAGAGGGCCGGCCCCTGCGCGAGCTGTCTGGCAGACCGCGCAAGCAGTGCTTGGGAAGGATTACGGCTCAGTCACCGTGGCCGACCTTCTCAAGCGATTCCACCCCTAATCAACGACCAAAAAGCGGGAAGCCCGCTTGCGCGAGCTTCCCAAGGCTGGGGTGGGGGCGTGACGTCGATTTCGGGGGCCGCTTTGTCGGCCGACGATATGGTAGCACAGGGTCTCGATGTCCACAAGATATAGACATTCTGGGGATAAGTAGCCTGAAACTGCCCATTCCACTCGACATGGAGCCCATGCTTTCCACCCCCGCTGACGGCATCCCGAAAGGCGACAGCTGGGAGTACGAGCCCAAATGGGACGGCTTCCGCACCCTTGTCTTCCGGGACGGCGACGAGGTGTCGCTGATCAGTCGTGGGGCCCGGCCGATGACCCGCTACTTTCCCGAGCTCTTGCCCGCCTTCCGCGGGCTGCGTGAGCAGCAGGTCGTGCTGGACGGCGAGCTGGTCGTCGTGGCGGAGAACGGCCTCGACTTCGGCGCACTGCAGCAGCGCATCCACCCCGCTGACTCGCGCGTCCGGATGCTCAGTGAAGCCACGCCGGCCTGGTACATCGCCTTCGACGTCCTGGCCGAAGGGAGCGCCGACCTGCGCAAGCTGCCTCTCGGTGAGCGGCGCAAGCGGCTCGAGCGACTGCTCAAGAGCGTCACGCAGCCAATCTTTCTCACGCCGTACACCCGCGACCACGCGACCGCCGAGAGCTGGTTCGAGCGCTTCGAAGGGGCCGGGCTCGACGGCGTGATCGCCAAGTCATGGAGCGGCGCATACGTCCCGGGCAAGCGGCTGTGGGTGAAGATCAAGCATCAGCGCACGGCCGACTGCGTCGTGATCGGATGGCGCAAATCGATCGACGGATCCACGCTCGGATCATTGCTGCTCGGCCTGTACGACAGGAAAGGCACGATGCACTATGTCGGCCACACGTCTTCGTTCAATGCGGCCGAGCGCAAAGAGCTGATCGCAAAGCTGAAGCCCCTGGCCACCGAGATACCGGAGTCGGAACGGAAGGCCAACCCTGGCCGCATGCCCGGCGGACCGAGCCGCTGGTCACGCGGGAAAGAGACGGAATGGGTTGCCGTGCGGCCCGAGCTGGTGTGCGAGGTTGCCTACGACAAGCTCGAGGCAGGCGAGCGGTTCCGCCACGCGACGCGATTTCTGCGCTGGCGTTCTGACAAGCCCCCGCGCAAGTGCGGCTTCGACCAGATCGCGTCAGCGGCCGAGTTCGACGTGCGTGGGATCTTCGGGAGCAAGTAGCAGCGGCCGCGCGCCGGGACCGCCCGGCCCGTAGTACTTCATCGCGGCACGCCCCAAACCGGTCACGGCCAGCCAGTCAAAGCCCGCGCCGGCGGCGACCCCCACGCCGAGCGGCACCACCCTGGCGGCGACCTTCGCCGCGCCGGACGTGGCCGCCCGCGCGAGGATGCGTGTGATGACGCGACCGCCGCCATGCGCGAGGAGCAGGTTGGGCAGGCGGCCGAATGCAGCGATCGCGATGCGCTCTCCGCCCGCGACGAGCACATCCTCGCGCAGCTTGACCGCGCCGCTTGTGATCCCGACGACGACCAGGGCCTCGATGACGCGCTCGTCCGAGTGGCCGAGCTCGTGTCCGAAGATCATCGCGATCCCCAGGACGAGCTCGATCTCCTGCTCTAGCGCGTACAGCGTCTGGCTGGTGATGGTCCCGATCGCGAGCACCGTGCCGAGTCCCGGCGCGATCGATACGGCGCCGCTCAGGGCGCCGGTGGCCGCCACGCGGCGGCGCGTGGAACGGATGAGCTCCAGCGCAAGTTGATGATTCGTGTAAGCCGGATGGGTCGCGCGCATTTGCCCGACCCTGGCGTGGATCGCCGGTTCGCGATTGCTCACCGCGTGGGCGAGGGTGCTGAGGATCGAGCGGAGCTGGGGCGGCAGGTGATCGAATTCCATTTCCGCGAAGCGTACCGCGAGGCGCCAGGGGCGTCCCCGGTGAGAAGGAGTCGCACATGGCGGGAGGCGATCTGAATACGAAGTTGCGACTAAGTCGCGATAAGGGTTAGGCTCCTGGCGTGGCCTCCATCGGCGCCGTGTTGCGCGGGTCGTTCGACAGCGGGGAGCGCCGGCGCCTCGCGGGATTCTTCGGCGGAGTAGGCCTGCTTCACGTCGCGGGCTGGGGCCTCTTGTTCGCCGTCGCCGCCGGTCAGCCGACCATCCTTGCCCTGGGTGGCCTGGCTTATACGTTCGGGCTGCGACATGCATTCGATGCGGACCACATTGCGGCCATCGACAACACGACCCGCAAGCTGCTCCAGGACGGTCGCAAGCCGGTTGGCGTGGGCTTTTTCTTCTCGCTCGGGCACTCCACGGTCGTCTTTGTCATCGCCGCGGCGTTGGGGCTGACGGTCAAGTGGATCGTCGACGGTGTGGCCAGCGACGGCGGTCAGCTGAGGAGCATCGGCGGCGTGCTTGGCACAGTCGTCTCGGGTGGGTTCCTGGTCATGATCGGCGTGCTCAACCTGGTCATCCTCCTCGACATCCTCCGCGTCTACCGGCGCCTCAAGGCGGGCGGATACGACGACAAGTCCCTCGAGCTCGACCTCACTGCCGGCGGCTTGATGAGCCGGATCTTCGGCCGCCTGTTCCGCGTCATCCGTCACAGCTGGCAGATGTATCCGATCGGGTTTCTCTTCGGGCTGGGCTTCGACACAGCCTCGGAGGTGGCGATCCTTGCGATCTCCGCCGGCGCCGCCGCCAAGGGCCTGCCGTTCGTTGCCGTCATCGCGCTCCCGCTGATCTTCGCGGCGGGGATGTCGCTCATGGACACGGCGGATGGCGCGTTCATGGCGAAGGCATACTCATGGGCCTTCACGAGCCCGATCCGCAAGGTCTTCTACAACCTGACGATGACGAGTCTCTCGGTGTTCGTCGCCCTGTTCATCGGCATGATCGAGCTGATGCAGGCGCTCATCCAGGCATTCGATTTGAAAGGCGGGGTTTTCGCCGCAATCGCAGGGTTCGACCTGATCGGACGGGCCGGCTACGTTGTCGTGGCCGCCTTCGTGGTCGCCTGGGGCGCTGCTCTCCTGATCTACAAGGCCCGCCGCATCGACGAGCGCTGGAGCGAGAGGATCCGCCGGGTCGCCTAGCCTCGGAACACTTAAGCTGGCGCGGTCATGAGTGACGACGACGACGACGGTTCGCTCATCGACTTCTACCCCTATCGCGCTCGCTTCAAGACCTACCAGCGGCTCGAGCCTGATGGCAGGGACCGGCAGAGCATCCTGGACGAGCTGGCGACGATGGCCGCGGAAGAGGACCGGATCGCGGACCTCGGCCGCGTCTCAGGCTCCATCTATCACGGCGGCCACGACCATTACGCGTTCCTGACCGAGGCCTTCCGCCTGTTTGCGCACGCGAACGTGCTGCAGCGGGACATGTATCCGAGCGCGACCAAGCTGGAGGCGGAGATCGTCGCGATGACCGCCTCGATGCTCCACGGCGACGCGGTGCCTCAGCACCACCCGGGCGAGGAGGCCTGCGGCGTGGTTACGTTCGGCGGTACCGAGAGCCTGATCAACCCCATGCTCGTGTACCGCGACCGCGGTCGCGCCGAGAAGGGGATCACGCAGCCGGAGGTGATCATCCCGGTCACCGCCCACGTGGCTCTCGAGAAGGCGGGGCACCTGCTCGGCATCAAGGTCCTGAAAGCGCCCCTGCGCAGCGACTACCTGGCCGACGTCGATTGGATTCGGGCCCATGTCACGACGAACACGGTCGCGCTGGTCGGTTCGGCGGCGAACTACGCGCACGGACTCATCGACCCGATCGAGGAGCTGTCCGACATCGCGCTCGATCACGACATCGGCCTGCACGTCGACGGATGCCTGGGCGGCTTCATCCTGCCCTGGGGAGAACGCCTCGGCTACCACATTCCGCGATTCGATTTCCGGATTCCTGGCGTCACCTCCATCTCGGCGGACACTCACAAGTACGGCTACGCGCTGAAGGGCACGTCGGTCCTGCTGTACAGGAACAGCGGCCTGCGCAAATACCAGTACTTCAACTTCACGGATTGGCCCGGTGGCATCTACTTCTCACCCGGGCTGTCGGGCAGCCGCTCGGGTGGTGTCGTGGCGGCAACCTGGGCGGCCATGGTGAGCCTGGGCGAGCGCGGCTACCTCGAGGTCGCGAAGAAGATCTTCGAGACCGCGACGACGATCCGCCAGGGGGTCGCGGCGATTCCCGAGCTGGAGGTCATCGGCAACCCTACCTTCCTGGTCGCCTTCCGCTCACCGAACCTGAACATCTACCACGTGAACGACCACCTGATCGCGAAGGGGTGGCGGCTCAACGCGCTCCAGCTGCCGGCGGCGCTGCACTTCTGCGTCACGCGCCCGAACACTGCGCCCGGCGTGGCCGAGGCGTTCGTCGCCGATCTCCACGACGCGGTGGATTACGCCAAGCATCCAGGTCGGGCGGAACCGAAGAGCGGAGCGCTGTATGGGCTGGGAGGCACGCCGGCGGGGAACGAGATTCTCAACCTGCTTTTCACCGCCGCGCTCGACGCGATGTATGAGGTGGCGCCCACCGAGGCAAGGGCCTGACCATGGGCGACCCCTGGATCCTGGCCGTCGACCTCGGCACCGGCGGGCTCAAGACCGGCGCCATCTCCATCCGCGGCGAGGTCCTGGCCCGCGCGGTCGCTCCCGTGCACACGAGCTACCTCCCCGGGGGCGGCGCAGTGCAGGATCCCGCGGAATGGTGGGCGCGGATCGCCGGCGGCGTGCGATCGGTGTTGGAGAACAAAGCCGCCCAGCCCGGCGACCTGGTCGGAGTCGGGCTCACCGGGCAGTGGGGCTCGACGGTGCCGGTCGATGCGGAGGGTATTGCGGTGGGCGACTGCCTCTTGTGGGCGGACACGCGGGGCGGCCGGTTCTCCGCGAAGGCGATGGGCGGCAC
>JBGQGS010000151.1:0-5409 GCA_041497555.1 Candidatus Dormibacteraceae bacterium
ACGAAGGATGGGTCCGACTGCTTGAACTTCCAGTGGAGCAGGCTCGGGATCAGCACCGCGTGTCCGAGCGACGACACCGGGAACAGCTCGGTGGCGCCCTGAAGCAGGCCCATGAACAACGCCTGCGGGAAAGTCATTGGAATGCTGGGTTCGAGTCGGCCTAGCTGAGTTTGCTCAAGACGTCGTCCAGTACGTGTCGCGCGGTTTCGAACTCGCGCCTAACGCCGGCATCCTCGACCCGATCGAGTAGGGCGACCACCTCCTGCCAGCGCGCCGCGTCGCGCTCGTGGAGGCCGGCGGAGACCTGGCCGATTGTCTGGGTCGCGAAGAGGAGGCCGCCACCAGGGTTGTCCAGGATCTGCCGTGCAATTTCCAGCTGCCCGCGAGCCCAGGCCGCGATCGAATCGCCGGGATGGGTCTCCAGCTGCTTGGGGTGGAGCACTTCCATGCGGGATCTATTCTCGGCCAAGCGCAGTCAGCGCTTCGCCCGTCAGGCGGTAGACCGTCCATTGGGAGTTGGGCGTGGCCCCCAGTCGCTCGTAGAAGCCGATTGCATCGCGGTTCCAGTCGAGGACCGACCACTCGAGCCGGCCGCATCCGCGCTCGACCGCCACGCTCGCGAGCTGCCTGAGCAGCGCGCGCCCGATGCCCCTGCCCCTGTGCTCCGGGACCACGAAGAGATCTTCGAGGTAGATCCCCGGCAGCGCGAGGAAGGTCGAGAAGTTATGAAAGAAGAGGGCAAAGCCGACCGGGGTTCCGGCCTCCTCGGCGAGCAACGTCTCCGCGTAACGGCGCTGCCCGAAGAGATTCTCGGCCAGTCGCTCCTCCGTCATGGTGACCTCATCCTCCAGTCTTTCGAATCGCGCCAGGCCGCGGATCAGAGCGGCAATGACGGGAACGTCCGCCGCATCGGCAGGTCGGATGCGCAAAGTCATTTGGGCCGGTCGTGCAACCGAAACACCAGGCGCATCGCGCCGTGAGTGTCAGAGAAGCTCGCGATCTTGTTGTCGACCAGTCCCGCGACGAGGCCGGCTTCGATGACGTCGGTGTCTCGGATCGCTGACCGACCGCCCTTGGGGCGCACGACCCAGATCGCACCGTTCGGCTCGATCCAATTCTTGATGTCTTTGAGCTGTCGCAGGTCCGCAAGTTCGCGCGCTCCCACAAAGACGAGATCGCACGGCTTGCGCGGGCGGCCCCGGACGACGTCGGAGGTTCGCCCGCGCAGCAGCGACAGGAAACCCGCGTCGTCGAGGTCGACAATCGCAACCTTCGAGCCCGGCTTGACGCCGAGCTTGTCGAGGAGAGGTCGCGTTGACGGTGCGTCCGGGCTCAGACCTGCTCTTCCTTGGCGCCTGCGCCTCGCACCGCTCCGAAGACGATCACGCCAACGAGCCAGCCCGCGTACGCGCCGGCGATGGCAAGGACGATGACCGGGATCACGTTGTCAACACGGCTGGCAAGCAGAAGGCCGAGCCCGATGAATGCTCCGAAAACCACGCCGCCCGTGATTCCGCCGGCCACAGCGCCCACGAGAGCTGCGGCTGTGTTCCTCGTCTTCAGACTTCGATCACCTGCAGGTCGTCAACGGCGCCGTCCACGGTCCCGTTGTACAGGTGGTTGAACATGAATCGAGTCGTCGGGTGGCGCTTCTTCAGTGCCTTCGCCGACTCCCAGCTCATGTGGCTGAAGACGTCTCCCGGTCCCGTCGCCTCGACGATGGCGATATCGGCCCCGTCCACGAGCTCATCCAGCGGAGCCGTTGCCTCCGTGTCGCCCGAGTAGGCGAGGATCCGGCCGTCAACCCAGATCCGGTAGCCGTTGCAGCCACTCGTCCCGTGATCCAGCTTGATGGTCTCGTATTTGTAGCCGGCGGCCTTGCCCGCTGGCTTGGCCACCTCATAGGTCACATTGAAGCGAGGCCGCATCACCGGCTTCCAGTCGACCCCCCAGCTGACCTCCCACAGGGCTTCGAGCCTGTCCTCGATTCCAGCTGGGCCGACGAAGGTTATCGGGCGCTGGTCCACGAATACGCGGTGCAGCACGAAAGGCGGCAACCCAAGCGTGTGGTCGCCGTGGAAATGGGTGAGGAACACGGCCTCGATCGCGCCGGCGTCGACGCCGACGCGACTCATATGCGGGAGCAGCGGCGCGCCGCCATCGAGCAGCAGACGGCCGTTCACCACCACGGCCCCGTTGTAACGGTCAGGCGAAAAAGCTGAACCGGTCCCGAGGAACGCGAGTTTTACGCGATGGTTACCGACTGGTTTAGGTACACGTCCTGAATTGCGTGTAGTAACTCGACTCCCTCCTTCATCGGTCGCTGAAATGACTTCCGGCCGCTGATCAGGCCCATGCCGCCCGCGCGTTTGTTGATCACAGCGGTGCGCACAGCCTCTTTCAAATCTGTCGCGCCGTGCGACTCCCCCCCCGAGTTGATGAGGCCAGCTCGTCCCATGTAGTTGTTGATCACCTGATAACGGCAGAGGTCGATCGGATGGTCGGTGGCAAGCTTGTCGTAGACGGCTGGCGCCGTCTTGCCGAACCCGATGACCTCGAAGCCGCGGTTCGTATCAGGCAGCTTCTGTTTGATGATGTCGGCCTCGATCGTGACGCCCAGGTGGTTGGCCTGGCCAGTCAGGTCGGCGGCCGACTCGTAGTTCACGCCGTCCTTCTTGAATGCCGGGTTGCGCACGTAGCACCAGAGGACGGTTGCCATGCCGAGCTGGTGGGCCTCGTGGAACGCGACTGCGATCTCCTTGATCTGGCGGTCAGATTCCGCCGACCCGAAGTAGACGGTCGCCCCCACCGCCATCGCGCCCATCTCCCAGGCCTCCTTCACGGTGCCGAAGAGGATCTGGTCAGCGTGGTTCGGATAGGTCAGCAGCTCGTTGTGGTTCAACTTGCAGATGAAGGGGATACGGTGCGCGTACCGGCGCGCGACCGACCCGAGCACGCCGAAGGTCGAGGCGACGGCGTTGCAGCCGCCTTCCACCGCGAGCTCGACGATCTTCGCGCCGTCGAAGTAGATCGGGTTGGGAGCAAACGAGGCGCCGGCCGTGTGCTCGATGCCCTGGTCGACCGGGAGGATGGAAACGTAGCCTGTGCCCGCCAGCCGCCCATGGTCGAGGATCGATTGGAGGCTGCGCAGCACGCGCGTCGGGCGGTCGCTGTCCTTCCAGACCCGCTCGACGAAGTCCGGGCCGGGCAGATGAAGCTGCTCTTTCGGCACGGTGTTGCACTTATGCTCGAGCAGGTCCTGGGCCTCAGCGCCAAGCACCTCTTCCAGCTTTCCCAACGAACCCCTGGTGACTGTAGCCATCATCGCCTCTTACACATTTGATTAGCGCGCCTCGCAGGTTCGCGCAGACGCTTGCGTCACTCTATAGTGCGCCGATATGACTGAGCGGGCCAGCGACCTCCTGAGCGAGCTTGCCGACCGGCTTTCGGCCAATGTGACCGAGAGCGGATTGGTCGCGGCCGAATCGGTCCGGGCGATCGAGCCGGACCTGCTCAAGAGTCACAAGGACGGCACGGTCGACGAGCTTGTCAAGACGTCGGTGGCCTTCCTGGAGATCCTGTTCCGCTCGCTTCGCCTTGACTCCCGGGTCCCCTGGCAGGAGTACTACACCGTCGCGCGGGAAGCCTCGAGGCGGTACGCCGAGAAAGGGGTGCCGCTCGAGTCCCTGATGGAGGGCCTGGCGGTGTTCCGCAGGTCGGTCGTAGCGCGCGTGACCGACGAGATGGGCGGCAGCGAGTATGCCGACGAGGTGCTGCTCCTGGCTCAGAGCCGCCTCGGAGACGTGATCGAGCACCTCAACTCGAGCTTCATCCGCGGCTATCTCGATTACACCGAGACGCGCCACCGCGCCCGGCAGACAGAGCTCCATGGGCTCTATCACATCGCCAGCGCCCTCGGCCGCTCGCTGGATCGGACCGAGATCGCGGAGGTCGGGCTGGGCGAGACCCTCAAGGTGCTCGGCCTCCAGGCCGGCGCCGTTTGGGTCCGCGACGGCGCTCGCCTCAAGCTCGCCAAGACGATCGGCATGCAGCCGGGCGAGGAGGAGGAGTTCTCAGAGTCGGGGCGCTCGGGTCTCGTCAAGGTGGTCGAGGTCTCGTCCGGCCCGGCGGAGTCCCGCGTCGACCGGATCGCCGGCGAATGGAGCGCGATCCGCGCTGAGCTGCGTACGAAGGGCGTGCTGCTGGGCGCGATGACCGTGGCGACAAGGTTGCCGAGGACGTTCGAGTCGAGCGACCTCGAGTTCGTGGCCGCGGTGGCAGACCAGATCGCGGTCGCGCTGGACCGCGCGCGACAGCACACGCGTGAGGCCCGGACCGACTACCTGACGGGGCTGGCCAACCGGCCAGAGTTCGAGCGGGCGATCGACCGCGCGGTCGCCGCCGCGCAACGACACGGGCGGCGGCTGACATTGATGATGCTCGACCTAGACAACCTCAAAGAGATCAACGACTCTCTCGGTCACCACGTCGGCGATGAGGCGATTCGCGTGCTCGCCCAGGAGCTGCAGCGGGCCGTGCGGGCGTCTGACACGTGCGGCCGGCTCGGCGGCGATGAGTTCGGCGTCGCCATGCCGGAAGCGGACGAGCGCGATGCGCGCGAGGTGGGCGCCCGAGTCCGTCAGTCGCTCGATGATCTGAACCGCTCGGAAAAGGTACCGGTGCCGGTCGTGTTCAGCATAGGGATCTCGGCCTGGAGACCCGGCATGGACTGGCAGGCGATGTACCAGATGGCCGACAAGGCCCTTTACGTCGAAAAGCGTCGAAGGCAGGCGGGACGCAAGAAGCTTGGCGAGGCCAGGGTCTGACACAGGTCTCGGAAGTGGAGCCTTCGGGCAAGATCCTCGACGCCAGGTTCTTCGACCGTCCAACGATGGCCGTCGCGCGCGACCTCCTGGGCAAGGTGCTGGTCCGTGAGGTGGACGGAAGGCGCCTGTGGGGCCGCCTCGTCGAGGTCGAGGCTTACCTGGGCCCCGAAGACCTTGCCGCTCACTCAGCCGGAGGCCGGCGCAGCCCTCGCAACGAAGTCATGTACGGAGCGCCAGGACATGCCTATGTGTACTTCACGTATGGGATGCACCACTGCCTGAATTTCGTGACCCAGCCCGCCGGTGTGCCGCAGGCGGTGCTCGTCCGAGCCCTCGAGCCCGGTCCTGGCGTCGGACGGTGCGGTGGCCCTGGCCTGGTCTGCCGCGCGCTCGACATCGACCGGGGTCTGAACGGCGTGTCGCTCGCTCCGCCACATCTCTATGTCGTGGACGACCGCGCCCCCAAGCGCCGCGTCGTCGCGACGCCTCGGATTGGGATCTTCAACTCTGGCGATTGGCAGGAACGTCCGCTGCGCTTCTGCTGGGATTCGCCGCATCTATCGCGGCCACTACCGAAATCTTC
>JBGQGS010000152.1:0-5315 GCA_041497555.1 Candidatus Dormibacteraceae bacterium
CCCTGCCTGACTGTGATGCCCTGCGGGTCGTTGACTACCGGCTTGGGGGTGATGATGACGCGCGCGATCATCGTTCGTTCCTGGGCTTGGGTGGAAACAGGGGCTTGCCGACCAGGCGTTGGTATGCGGTGAGGTACCGCTGGCGCGTCTGGGCGACCACGTCGTCGGGTAGCCTTGGCGGCTCCGATTCCTTATCCCAGCCGGCACCCGTCAGCCAATCGCGGACGAACTGCTTGTCGTACGAATCCGGCGATGTACCTACCTGGTAGGTCGCGGAGTCCCAGTACCTTGAGCTGTCCGGCGTCAGCGCCTCGTCGATCAGGATCAGGTCATCACCCAGCAGGCCGAACTCGAATTTCGTGTCGGCAAGGATCAGGCCGCGGCGCGAGGCCAGCTCCGATGCGAACTTGTAGAGTTCGAGGCTTGCGTCGCGCAGCTTCGTGGCGAGGTCGTCTCCGAGCTCCTTCTTGAGCTGCGCAAAGCTGATGTTCTCGTCGTGCCCGCTCTCGGCCTTGGTGGCCGGCGAGAAGACGGGATAAGCGAGCCGTTCGCTCTGCCGCAGACCGGGCGGCATCTCCTCGCCCGCCAGCGTGTGCGAGTCCTGGTACTCCTTCCATGCGCTTCCGGCCAGGTATCCGCGGACCACGCATTCGAAGTCGATGCGCTTGGCCTTGCGGACGATCATGAAGCGGCCGGTCAGCTGCTCGCGGTGCTCCTTCAGCGCCGGCGGGAGGTCGGGGACCATGCCTGAGACGAGATGGTTCTCCTGGAAGGTGTCGGTTTGCGAGAACCAGTAAATGGACAGCTGGGTGAGGACCTTGCCCCGGTCGGGGATGCCATTGGGAAGGTTGTGGTCGAAGGCTGAGATGCGGTCGGTGGCGACCATGAGGAGTTGGTCGGGACCGAGCTCATACGTGTCGCGGACCTTGCCGCGCGCGAACACTTTGAGCGGGAGGTCCGTGACCATGAGCGCGGGCCCTGCAATCAACGTACCTTCGCTCCCCGGAGGGTGATGAGGCTCGTCACGTCCTCAGAGCCCTCCCGAGTCCCAGGCGTTCATAGGCCACGTCGGTGTGCTCGAGCCCCGCCCATGGATCGAAAACCTCATCCAGCCTCGCACCGATGCGCGACATCACCTCCTGGTCCTGCTCCAGGTTGTCCCGGAAGCCCTTACCGTCGCCCTCCATCGCCTGCATCGCCGCCTTCTGCACGATGAGGTAGGCGTCCTCGCGTGACATGCCGCTGTCGACCAGCGCCAGCAGCACCCGCTGCGAGAACACCACCCCGCCGGCCAACTGCAGGTTGCGGAGCATTTTCTCCGGGCGTACTTCCAGGCCGCGCAAGACCTTGCCCATCTCTTGGCACATGTAGTCGACCACGGCGCAAGCGTCCGGGAAGATGATCCGTTCAGCGGACGAATGGCTGATGTCCCGCTCGTGCCAAAGCGCGGTGTTCTCGAGTGCGGTCACCAGCTGTCCGCGCACAACGCGCGCCAGGCCGCACACTCGCTCGGTGAGGACGGGGTTGCGTTTGTGCGGCATCGCCGAGCTGCCCTTCTGGTCCTTGCCGAAAGGCTCGAACGCCTCGCCGACCTCGCTGCGCTGCAGGTGCCGGATCTCGGTCGCGATCCGCTCCAAGGTGCCGGCCACCAGGGCGAGCGCCGACATGAAGTTCGCGTGCCGGTCACGCGCGACCACCTGGGTCGAAACCATGTCCGGACGAAGACCGAGCTCTTTGCAAACGTGGTCCTCGACCTTGGGGTCGATGGTGGCGTGGGTGCCGACCGCGCCGCTCACCCGCCCGACAGCGGCCTCGTCCGCAGCGCGCGCCAGCCGCTCCTGCGCCCGGTCGAGCTCCGCGACCCAGCCCGCCACCTTGAAGCCGAACGTGATGGGCTCGGCCACGACGCCATGGGTGCGTCCGGCCATGAGCGTGCGGCGGTGGCGGATGGCGAGCTCGGCCGCCGCCTCGCGCAAGGCGGCGAGGTCCTCGGCAATGATCCGTGCGGATTCGACGAGCTGGACCGCCATCGCTGTGTCGTTCAGGTCCTGGCTGGTCATGCCGAGGTGGACGTAGCGCGCCTCGGGCTGGCCGATCGATTCGTTGAGGACGGTGAGAAATGCGATCACGTCATGCCCGACGCGGCCCTCGACCTCCCGGATCTTGTTCGCGTCGAAGCTCCCCTTGCGGATCTTCGGCAGCGCTGAGGCCGGGACGCGGCCGAGGCTCGCCCAAGCCTCGCACGCGAGGATCTCGATGCGGAGCCACAGCTCGAGTCGGTGCTGGTCAGACCAGACCGCCCGGATGGCAGGCGGAGAGTATCGCTCGATCAAGAAAAGTGCCGGCTCCCAACGAGAGGCTCGGCCGGAAACCCTCGGCGAGAGATTCGGTGATCCAGGTGGCCCAGATCCGGGTGAAGCGACGAGCAGCGCAGCGAGCGCATCACGTCGATTCGTAAGCGAGCAGCGCAGGAGCTGAACCCGGAGGTGGGCCGCATGGGCGCCGAAGATCCGTCGAGGGTTTTTCCGGCAGAGTCTCTAGCACCGGGGACGGGACGATTATAAGGGGCGACGGGCGCCAGGCAGATGTAGTAGGCGTGGACGTCTTGAGCCCAAGATGCAGTGGGAATCGGTCTCGGCCCGGTCGACCCTGGCCGCTCGGCTCGATAATCAAGCCCTTTATGGCCGAACCACGTAACCACCTCTCGAAGGCGCCCGTTTGAACCGGCACAGGCTGAACGGCCAGTGAGCGACCCGCCCCGTGAAGACGAGCACGAGCTCGTCGAGCGAGCCAAGCGGGACCCCCGGCAGTTTGGGGCGCTCTACGACCGGCACTTTCAGCAAATCTACCGGTTCGTGTATTCAAGAGTGAGGGAGCAAACAGCGGCAGAGGACGTCACTTCGGAGATCTTCATGAAGGCTCTGAAGGCCATGCCCCGCTACCAGGACACGGGGCGTCCTTTCGCTGCCTGGCTGTACCAGATCGCCGTCAATGCCATCGCGGACCGATACCGGACGCTCCGGCCTTCGCAGCCGCTCGAGGATTTCCATGACCTGTCGGTCGCCGGCCCGGCGCTTGAAGACCTGGCGGCTCACCGAGATGAGATCCGCCGAATCTGGACGTTGGTCGAGGTGCTGCCCACCCAGCAGCGCATCGCTCTGGTGCTCAAGTTCCAGGAGGACATGAAGATCGAGGACATCGCGGTCGCGATGGGCAAGTCGCCGGGCGCGGTGAAGCTCCTCATCCATCGCGGCGTGAGCCGGCTGCGTGAAGACGCCGACGCCCTGAGGCCGGTCGAATGAACGCTCGTCACGATCCGGAGCTCGACGACATCCTCCAGGACCAGGAGCTGCGCCGCATCAGCAAACTGCTGACCTCGACCCGGCGCCCGGAACCGCCGCTCGACGAAGCCTTCCGCTCCGGCCTGCGGCGCCAGCTGATGCAGAAGGCGTGGGAGATGGGCGAGGGCCGTCCTTCGTGGTGGCGGCGCGTGTTCGCGCCCCCGGGGCTGGCGTGGGTCGGCGCCACCACGGGTTTGCTCCTGATCGCTTCTGTCGTCGTGTTCTACGCGACACAATCGAATAGCCAGTTCAACGAGATCGTGGTCCAGAGCCAGCTGGACGGCAGCAGCGCGGTCGCCCTCCAGCAGCCGATCCTGGTCTCGTTCAACCAGCCGATGAATCATCAGACCACCGAGGCGGCAGTGCAGATTGCGCCCGCGACCAACGTGACGTTCTCGTGGCAGCTCAACAACACGCTCGCCGTCCAGCCGACCAGCGGCAACCTGGCGCCGAACACGCAGTACCAGGTCACGATCGGGCCCACGGCGACGACGGCGACCGGGCAGCCCTTGAACACAGCCCAGACGATCACGTTCGTCACGCAACCGCCGGCGCCTCCCACTCCTTTGTCGTCGCCGACGCCACGCGCGCCGGTCAGCCCGTCCTCTCTCCTCACCGGTGAGCGCCAGCTCGCCGCGCTGGGAGGCGGGATAAGCTCGGCTCTGCAGTGGTCGGCAGATTCGTCGACCGTCTACTTCGTCAACTCCCAGGGCGCGCTCGTCGTGGTCCCGGCGAAAGGCGGGGACGTGAAGGTCGTAGCCCCTGATGGGGTCTCCTCTCCCGCCATCGCGCCCGCCGGCGACCGTCTCGCCTACATCCGAGGCGGCAAGATCGAGGTCCTCACCTTCGCGGCGGGCACGACAGCGGAGGTGGCAGTGAAGCCCGCCGCAACGTTGGTCGGCTGGGCGAAGGATCAGCTGGAATGGGCAGCCGCCGACGGCGTGTACTCGCAGGGGGTGAGCGGACCGACGCAGCTCGCGCCGCTCCCGACCAGTGGGAACGTGAGCGTGCTATCGATCGCGCCTGACGGCACGCATGCCGTGTACCGCCAGGACCAAAAGCTCTTCCTGCTCGACCTTGCGACTGCGAAGAGCGCGCAGTTCGGACAGTCCAACGATTCCCTATACGGCTGGTCGCCGAGCGGCGCTGAGCTGCTGTATGCCAGTGGAGGCGCACTCGTGATCTCAGACACCCAGGGCAGCACCGTGGCCACTCTGCCGAGCGGTGAAGCAAGCTGGTCGAACCAGGACGCAATCCTCGTCGGCAGCGACACCGACCTCTATCAGGTTCGTCCGGACGGTTCGGCCCTAACGAAACTGTCCAACGGGACGTACCGCCTGCCGGAATGGGCGCCCAACGGCACCTCGTTCGCGTTCTTCCGCGGAGGCGCGCTCTGGACCGCGTCCTCTCCTGCGCTTCCGCCGGTGCCCACCGCGCTGGACCAGGCTGCTGCCGTGGTCAACTCGTTCATGCAGGCACGCCAGAAGGGACAGGCCGACCAAGCGGCTCCGTTCCTGGACGACAGCGGCAAGCAAGCTTACGCGAGCGGCGGTCTTAACCTCGTGATCAACACCGATCCGCACTTTTCTCGGTTCTACGTCCTGACGCAGGAGATCACCGCCACGCAGCCCGACACTGCGACATTTGTCATCCGGATCGTTCTGACGCACGGGAAGCTGGACGTTGGCGATTTCGAAGAGGCGCTCACTTTGGTCCGCGACGCGACGACCAAGCAGTTCCTCATCGACCAGGCGACAGCCGGCGCGCACCGCGACCTGGGCAAGGGAGCGGAGGTCGTGGGTGTGGTCGTGGCCGCCGACCGCATCCAGGTCACGTTCGACAGCGACCTCGACCCTGGAACGGTGTCCGACGGCGTGCGCGTGCTCGACGCCAAAGGCAAGCAGGTCGACGCCATCGCCACCTACGCGAACCGGACGGTGACGATCAACGGCCTGGACCTGAAACCCGGGGCGC
>JBGQGS010000153.1:0-5220 GCA_041497555.1 Candidatus Dormibacteraceae bacterium
GCCGAAGTTCGCAGACGATGAGGCGCTCGACCTCATCGCGCGCCACGGCGTCACGACGACCTTCGTCGCGCCGACCCTTCTCCAGCGCCTCAACGACGCTCAGCAGCGCAAGCCACGTGACGTCTCATCGCTGCGCGCGTTGATCCTCGGAGCCGCCCCATGCCCCTATCCGTTGAAATTGCGCGCCGAGGCGGTCTTCGGAAAGGTTCTGTGGGAGTTCTACGGCGCCACCGAGACGGGCGTCAACACAGTGCTCAGGCCCGAGGACCAGCTGCGCAAGCCTGGGTCGTGCGGCACAGCCGTGCCTGGCCAGGAGATCCGCTTGGTTGGCGCCGATGGCGAAGAGGTGCCAGTCGGTGAGCGCGGCGAATTCATGGTTCGCAACAGCTGGCTGGCCGAGTACTACAACCGCCCGGACGCGACGGGCAAGAGCCTTCACAAGGGCTTCTTCTCGGTCGGTGACGTTGCCTACAGGGACGCCGAGGGCTACTACTACATCTGCGACCGCCGGATTGACATGATCATTTCGGGTGGCGTCAACATCTACCCTGCTGAGGTCGAGGCCGTCCTTCACGCGAATCCGGCGGTGATGGATGCGGCGGTCATCGGTGTCCCGGATGAGCAGTGGGGCGAATCCGTGAAGGCGGTGGTGCAGCTGCGAGCAGGCATCACGGCCACACAGGACGAGCTGATCGCGTTTTGCGCCGAGCGCCTGGCGAGCTACAAGAAGCCGCGCTCGATCGACTTCGTCGCGGAGCTGCCGCGCGACGCCGCAGGCAAGCTGCTCAAGCGAAAGATCCGTGAGCCCTATTGGGCCGCGGCCGGACGCAGAATCTAGAGGCGCGGCTGGTAATCAGGACAGGAGGGGCAGCAGGAATTCCAACGAGCGGCTCACGCGGCCCAGTGGCCGGTCGTCGGCGGTGGCCAACCTGGTCTCCTGCCTGAGCGTGTGCCAACCGGGATACTTCGTGCGTCGCAGCTCTTCGACGACTCGGTCAACTCGACCGGTCCCCTCACCAAGCGGCTTGAAAAGCCCCAGGCTGACCGCCTCACCGTAATCCTCACCGTGCTCTCGCACCTGCCTGGCCAGGTCGGCGTCGACGTCGTTCAACTGCACGTGTTGGATCCGGCCCGCGGCGAGCTCCAGCACCTCGATCGGATCTGCACCGGCCAGGATCAAGTGCCCGACGTCGAGACAGATCCCTGCCTCGGAACCGACCAGCAAGCGCTCGATGTCCTCCGGTCCCTGGATGGTGCTCCCAAACCGCGGCTGGACGGCGAGCCGCAGCTTGTGGCGGGCGCATACGTGCTGGACGGATCCGATCGAGTGGAGCAGGTGCGCCCATTCGGCGTTGGACAGGACGATTCCGTGCTCCGCGCCACCCTCGCGCTGCGGGATCGCCGAGAGGACCAGCGTCTCAGCGCCGAGGGCTGACAGCCACTGCGCGTGGCCGTCGATGTGGGCGAGCTCGGAGCCGCGGATGTCGTCGTGGTGGAGAATGGCATGAACCTGTCCCGCCACGAGGCGCAGGCGATGACGCTTGAGTAGTGGCTTGGCCTGGTCGCTCCGATCGGGAAGGAATCCCGGCGGCCCGGCTGTGATCGCTCCCTCCCCCACCGCCGCCGCTTCGGAGAGGACTCGCTCGGCGTCGAGCTGGTGCCCCCATCCGGGAACGTCGCTTATTCCCCAGCACACCGGCGACAGGGCCAGGCGGTGGGTAGGCGGAGCTGCCGTCATCCCCGGGAAGGTTCGGACTCGTCGAGCAAGCAACGCGCAGAGATTAACCTTCTCCTGAGGCATGCCCGCGTCCCACAGGCCCGAAGTCGATCTGCGCCCTGCGACGCTCGACGACGTTGGGATCGTCGCGGACCTCGAAGCCACGCGCGACCCACAGGATCCGCGCGACCCTGAAATGCTGCGTTTCTGGTGGACCAGGGATTCTGCGCACGACGTGCACGTCCGACTCGTCGCCGAGCGCGAAGGCACGGCTGTCGCATTCGTCGGGGCGGGCCACGAGCGATGGGACACGATGCCGACACGATTCGGCTGGATCCGCGTCATCATCCATCGAGACCTCTGGTCGGAGTCCGGCTACTCAGATCTCGTCAGCACGGCGGAAGCCTGGCTGCGTGCGGAAGGTGCCGGCATCGCTGTGGCACGCGTGCGTGGCGATTACAGCGACGAGCTGGAGGTGCTGGGCCGGGCCGGCTACAACGAGGTGCGCCAGCAGCGCATCTGGGAGCTCGACCTGGTGGCCGGTCGCGATCGGCTGCTCGCGGCGGCAGAGCGATGTCGCGTGCGCATGCGAGACGAGGGCGTGACTCTGCTCACGGTGACTGAAGACAAGGATCCCCATGGCATGACCAAGCTCTACAAGATGGCGATCGAGACAGAGAAGGACATACCGACCACCGTGCCCTGGCGGACCATGCCGTTCGACGAATGGAAACGCTTCTGGTTCGAGAGTCCAGGCACCAGGGCAGATCGATTTTGGATCGCTCGCGAGGGCGACGCGATCGTCGGCCTGTCAGTCATCGACTTCCCGCCCAATCGTGGACTTCCGTGGACCTTCTTCACCGGGATCTCGAGAGCCGTTCGTGGCCGCGGCATCGCCCGCTCCTTGAAATACGAGACGATCGCCCAGGCGATCGATCTCGGGTGCGAACGGGTGCGGACCGGCAACGACGGTGCGAACGCTCCGATCCTTCACCTGAACGAGGAGATGGGCTACAAGCTCCTCGCCCCGGTGATCGAGCTCCATCGGGAGCTCGTGCCGCCGGCCGCGCGCAGGGCGGACCTCGTGCCTTGACGGACGAGCACTACGGGGTCAAAGCATTGCCCGAGCTGTATAAGGAATGGGCGTCCACCGGGATGGTCGCGAATATCGGGACGCGCATCGTCGAGGTCGCCCACGGCAGCCTGGTGCTCGAAGGAAACATGACGGCCGAGGCGCATGGATTTCCGACGTCTCGGGGGACGATCGTTCATGGCGGAGCGATCGCAACGCTCGCGGACGAGGCTCTAGCCTCTGTCGCTTTCACCGTGGCGGCGGAGGGCGAAACGACGGTGACAGCCGACCTGAAGGTCGACTTCTTGAGGCCGGCGATGCCCGGACGCCTGCTCGCGCGCGCGACGGTGCGCCACCGCACGGGTCGGCTCGCCTTCTGCGAGGCCACCGTCGAGCAGGACGGTGGCCAGATCGTCGCCGAAGCACGCGCCGTGATCGCCTACGTCAAAGCTTGAATGAGCTTGCGTGGCGGCTTGAATGGGCCCGGCTACCGCGGTTTGATCACGGAGTCCGCGACAGGCGGCAGGATGAGCATCACCCAGCGGATTCCGCCGTCGTCGGTGGTCTCGAGCACCGCTCTGGTGCCGGCCATGGCTCCGAACCACGCATGCTTGGAATCGAGTACCTGGAGCGATCCTGGCAGCGGCTGCAGCACCCCGATGTTGCGGTAGGGCGTCCATGTGGTGCCTCCGTCTGAGCTCGTCGACCAGGATCCGGAGCCGATCCACCACCAGTTCTGCGCGTCGGAGTATCCGATCGCGCCCGGTGCGCTGGGGGGCGCAATGAGGCTCCAGGTGGCGCCCCCGTCGAGCGAGCCGAGCTGAACCTGGTTGGGCGCCTGGACCTGCGCGGAAGGCCCGTTCTTGTGCTCGGTCGCCACTCCCGTCATGTCCGCGCTTGGGATTCTGTCGATGTACGTCGCGTAGCTGTAGAACACCGGCACGCCCCCGTCGAACGTGCGGACCGTGAGGGGCGGATACGCGACCACGTTCCCGCCGATCCCAGAACGGCCCGAGGTCGGGGCGAAGTTCACCACCGTGGCGATCACGCCGATTCCCTGTGTCGCCCGGGCGGCGACGAAGAACTGGCCGGCCTCAGGCCATCCCCCGCTGGGGGCCGGCAGCGCAACCTGTCGCCAGCTCGATCCGCCGTCGGCGCTTCTGTACGCATAGGGCCTCGCCGAAAGGCTGTCGAGCCATCCGGCCTGGTCATCGGTGAACTGGACTCGATATGCCTGATCGGCCGCCATGACCGGCGATCCGAGGTTGGTCCAGGTGGCGCCGCTGTCCTGTGTTCGCAACAGCTCGCTGCCTGTTGCGACGCCAGGGCCGGAGCGAATCAGGAGCCAACCGTGATCCGGATCTTCGAACGACATCGACAGCACGAATCCCGCGGCACTCATCGCGGGGTGCGATGACCACGTCCGACCGCCGTCAGCCGTCCGGAACATCAGAGGTTGAGCGCCCATGAGCGCGAACACCCCATGAGTCGAATCGAAGAAGTTCATGTAAACCACACGCTGGTCGGTTTCGCCGGTGAGCTGGCGGGTCCAGCTCCGACCTGAGTCGCCCGTGTGGAGGATCACGAAGCGGCCGGAGTCGAAGGTCGCGACGAACCAGCCCGTGGTCGGGCTGGCGAAGTCGACTGCCGCGAGCTGGTATGTCGCCGCCGCCGGAGGAGTGATGGTGCGCGCGGGGGGCCCGAGCGAAGGGCGAACGTACGCGAGTCCCGTCAGGGCGATCACAAGGAGGGAGACGAAGATGAGGCTGAACCCTCTTCTTGCGCGAGCGCGTTCAACCGGCGGCTCGTAATCGGCCCCCGGCTCCTGCCGTTCGATCCCGTCCATACCGTCAGATAGATTGTGGACTCAGATGGTTCGACCGGCAGGGCTAAACGATGCGCAGGCGATCGCACAGGTCCACGTCGCCACGTGGCGCAGCGCGTACAGCGGCCTGCTGCCGGACGACTTCCTGGTTTCGCTGAGCGAGGCGCACTACGCCGAACGCTGGACACGCGTCATCGCCGAGGGTTCGAGCCGGGTGTATGTGGTCGAGGAGCCTGAGGGAATCGTCGGCTTCGCGTCAGGCGGGCGAGAGCGCGCCGGCGAGAGCGGTTTTGCAGGCGAGCTCTATGCGATCTATGTCCTCGACAGCGCCCAGCGGCGGGGGCACGGCCGGGAGTTGGTGCGGGCGGTGGCCGGCGCGCTGCGAGAGATGGAGCTGGCGGACATGATCGTGTGGGTCTTGCGAGACAACCTGGCGGCCCGGCAGTTCTATGAGCGCCTCGGCGGCGTTTACGTGCGCGCGCAGCCGATCACGATCGGCACGGCGATGCTGGAAGAGGTGTCATACGGATGGACTGGTCTCGACGAGATTCGTTATTGAGGCGGCGGCAGCGGGCGGTGGTCCGAAATCGAAGCAGTTCTCCATCC